>JACRCS010000795.1 GCA_016218905.1 Deltaproteobacteria bacterium | reverse complement strand
GCCACGGCCGCCGAGTGCCGCGCCTACGCCGCCGAGGTCGAGACCGTGGGTCGCCGCCCGAACACCGAGGCCGACTGCACGGCCATCTTCGACGCTGCCGTGGCCCGGTTCGGACAGGTCGATATCCTCGTCGTCGGCTCCGGGATGAACGACGTCTCGCCGATCGTCGACATGGCCCCCGAGCGCTTCGCGAAGGTGATGGAAGCGAACGTCACGGCCTCGTGGCTCCTCTGCCGCGAGTTCGGCAAGCGTGCGATTGCGCGTGGAGGCGGCGGCAAGGTCGTCCTCATGTCGTCGGCGCGCGCCAAGCTCGGCCACCCGATGGGCTACAGCGCCTACTGCTCCTCCAAGGCGGCGGTCGACGGGATTACCCGCGCCCTCGGCTGCGAGTGGGGCAAGTACGGCATCACGGTCAACGCGATTGCGCCGACCGTCTTCCGCTCGGCCCTCACGGCGTGGATGTTCGCCGACGACGAGAGGGCGAAGGCGGTCCGCGCCGGGTTCCTGGCGCGCGTCCCGCTCGGCCGCCTCGGCGAGCCCGAGGACCTGGCCGGCCCGCTCCTCTTCCTCGTCTCGAAGGCGTCCGACTTCTACACGGGCCACACCGTCGACGCCGACGGCGGTTACACGGCGGGCTGAGAGCGTGGGCGGCGAGGTGAAGGGGTCTGGGGGGTCCGGGGGGCGGCGAACAGCGCCCCCCGGGAAGCCGCGCATAGTCATCCTCGGCGCCGGGCTCATGGGGCACGGCATCGCGCAGGTCTTCGCGGCGAAGGGGCACGACGTGTCGGTCTTCGACACGGCCGCCCCCGCGCTCGCGGTGCTCCGCGACAAGGTCCGGGGAGTCTCCTCGGACCTCGGCGAGGACCCGGCCTGCGCCGAGCGCGTCACGCCGTGCGCCGACCTCGCGGACGCCGTCCGCACCGCGGACGTCGTCTTCGAGGCCGGCCCGGAGAACCTCGAGATCAAGCAGCGCCTCTTCGCCGAGGTGGAGCGCCACGCGCCGGCGGAGGCGCTCCTGGCGAGCAACACCTCGGTCATTCCGATCACGCAGATCATGAAGGGGCTCGCGCGGCGGGAGAGGACCCTCGGCACCCACTGGTGGAACCCGCCGTTCCTCGTCCCTCTCGTCGAGGTGATCCGGACCGCGGACACCTCCGACGCGGCCGTCGCCTCGATGACGGAGCTCCTCGTCGCGGCTGGCAAGACGCCGGTCACCGTAAACAAGGACGTCCCCGGCTTCGTCGGGAACCGCCTCCAGCACGCCCTATGGCGCGAGGCGATGGCCCTCGTCCAGAACGGCGTCTGCGACGCGGAGACCGTCGACACCGTCATCAAGGCGAGCTTCGGAAGGCGCCTCGCCGTCCTCGGGCCGCTCGAGACGGCCGACCTCGTCGGGACGGACCTCTCGCTGGCGATCCACGAGACGGTCCTCCCCGACATCGACCGAACCCCCGGGCCGCTCCCGTACCTGAAGCAGCTCGTCAAGGACGGAAAGCTCGGCATGAAGACGGGCGAGGGCTTCCGCCGCTGGACGCCGGAGCAGGCCGCCGCCGTCCGGAAGAATCTCGTCGACTACCTGCAAGAGCTGCACCGGCGCGGCATCTGACGCGCAGCAGGGGGGCGCCGGCGGGAGGCGCCCGGATCGGCCCGGGGGAGCGTCCCCCGGGCGGAGGAGACCAGGAAATGCCAGTCCGCGAAGTCGTCATCGTCGGAGCCGCCCGGACCCCGATCGGCTCGTTTCTCGGGACCCTTTCCGCCGTTCCGGCGCCGCGCCTCGGCGCAATCGCGATCAAGGCTGCTCTCGAGCGTGCCGGGGTCGACCCATCTGCTGTCGACGAGGTCATCCTGGGCAACGTCCTGCAGGCGGGAGTCGGCCAGAACCCGGCGCGGCAGGCGACGATCCTCGCCGGCCTTCCCGAGACGACGCCCGCCTGGACGCTGAACAAGGTTTGCGGCTCGGGCCTCAAGGCAGTCCTTGCCGGAGCGCAGGCGATCCTGGCGGGAGACGCCGAGGTCGTCGTCGCGGGCGGCACGGAGTCGATGTCGAACGCCCCGCACTACCTCCGCGCCCGCGGCGAGACGCGGCTCGGCAACGCGATCCTGATCGACGGTCTCGTCCTCGACGGCCTCACCGACGCCTACGACGGCCGGCACATGGGAGAGGTGACTGAGGCGACGGCAACGAAGTTCGGCCTGACACGCCAGATGCAGGACGCCTTCGCCGCGGAGTCGACGCGCCGCGCGATCGAGGCGCAGAAGGCGGGCCTCTTCGCCGCCGAGATCGTCCCGGTGGAGATCGAGGGGAAGAAGGGGGAGAGGACGGTCGTCTCCGCCGACGAGGGGCCGAAGACGGCGCGCCCCGAGAAGATCCCGTCCCTGAAGCCCGCCTTCCGGAAGGACGGCACGATCACGGCCGGCAACGCCTCGAGCATCAACGACGGGGCCGCGGCCGTAGTCCTGATGACCGCCGAGCGGGCCGTGAAGGAAGGGCGCACCGTCCTTGCGAGGCTGACGGCCTGGGGCGGCGCGGCCCGGACCCCGGCCGAGTTCACGATCGCCCCGGCCGACGCGATCAACAAGGTCCTCGGAAAGGCCGGCCTCGCCGTGGGCGACGTCGACCTCTGGGAGATCAACGAGGCCTTCGCGGCCGTCTCGCTCGCGAACAGGGAACTCCTCGCCCTCGGCTCCGACTACGTGAACGTCCGCGGCGGCGCGGTCGTCCTCGGCCATCCGATCGGCGCGAGCGGCGCGCGGATCCTCTTGACGCTCCTCTACGGGATGAAGGACCTCGGGAAGAAGCGCGGAATGGCCTCGCTCTGCATCGGCGGCGGCGAGGGCGTGGCGCTTCTCGTCGAGAGGGGATGACGATGAAGAAGATTTTCGAATCTGCCGACGCCGCCGTGGCCGACATTCCCGATGGCGCCACGCTCGTCGTCGGGGGCTTCGGTCTCTGCGGGAACCCCGAGAACCTGATCGCCGCTCTCCACCGCAAGGGCGTGAAGGAGCTGACGATCGTCTCGAACAACTGCGGCACGACCGACCAGGGACTCGGCGTTCTCCTCGCGGCGAAACAAGTGAGGAAGATGGTCTCGAGCTACGTCGGCGAGAACAAGATCTTCGAGCAGCAGTACCTCTCCGGCGCCCTCGAGGTGGAGCTGGTCCCGCAGGGAACGCTCGCCGAGCGCTGCCGCGCGGGAGCATCGGGGATCGGCGGCTTCTACACGCCGACCGGCGTCGGGACGCAGGTCGCGGACGGCAAAGAGACGCGGACGCTGAACGGCCGGGAGTACGTCCTGGAGATGCCAATCCGCGGCGACTTCGCCCTCGTGAAGGCGTGGAAGGCCGACGAGTGGGGGAACCTCGTCTTCCGCAAGACCGCGCGCAACTTCAACGGATGCATGGCGGGGGCCGCGGCGGTCACGATTGCCGAGGTAGAGGAGATCGTTCCGGTCGGCCAGCTCGACGCGGACGGCATCCACGTCCCTTCCGTCTACGTGAAGCGCCTGATCCTCGGCACTAACCACGCAAAGCCCATCGAGCGCCGCACGTCGCGGCCGAGGTCCTGACATGTCGCTGACACGTGAACAGATTGCCCGGCGGGTCGCCCGCGAGCTCCAGGACGGCTACTACGTGAACCTCGGGATCGGGATGCCGACCCTCGTCGCGAACTACGTCCCTGAGGGGATGGACGTCGTCCTCCAGTCCGAGAACGGGATGCTCGGCCTCGGGCCGTACCCCTTCGACGACGAGGTCGACCCCGACCTGATAAACGCCGGCAAGGAGACGGTCTCGGAGATCGCGGGGACCGCCTACTTCAACTCGGCCGAGTCGTTCGCGATGATCCGCGGCGGCCAGATCGACCTCGCCATCCTCGGCGCGTTCGAGGTCTCCGGCAGCGGGGACCTGGCGAACTGGGTCATCCCCGGAAAGATGATCAAGGGGATGGGGGGCGCGATGGACCTCGTCGCGGGGGCGAAGCGGGTCGTCGTCGTCATGGACCACGCGAGCAAGGACGGCAAGCCGAAGATCCTGAACGCCTGCTCGCTCCCGCTCACCGGGAAGCGCTGTGTGAACGCCATCTGCACTGACCTGGCCTGGATCGACGTGACGGAGAACGGCCTCGTCCTCAGGGAGCTCGCGCCGGGCGTCACGGTCGACGAGGTGCAGACGCTCACCGAGCCCCGGCTGACCGTCGCTCATGACGTGAAGACGATGGCGGTCTGACATGTTCACGCGTGTCGCGCACCAGACACCTCGAGAGCCGCTCGTCGCGGCTCTCTCGTAGGGAGACTCCCATGACGGAGCTTTCGCTCGGGCAGAGGATCGCCCGCCTCGAGGACTACCGCGAGATCTGCAACCTCCAGGGGCGCTACAACCACTACCTCCAGACCGGGCTCCTGAAGGAGAAGGTCGGGGAGCTCTTCGCGTTCTCAAACCCCGAGGTCAAGGCCGAAATGTGCGACAGCGGGATGTGGCATGGGGCCGAAGGGATCGTGAAGCTCTTCACCCACATGGGGAAGAAGTACTCCATGCCGGGCGAGCTGATGCTCCACATGCTCGTGACCCCCGTCGTCGAGGTGAGCCCGGACGGCACCCGCGCCCGCGGCATGTGGAACTCGTTCGGGACGAACACCTATCTCGACGAGGAGGGAACGCTCGTCGCGATGTGGCAGGCGGGCAAGTACGACAACGTCTTCTGCAAGGAGGGCGGGCGCTGGAAGTTCCTCGAGTTCAAGTGGTACGTCCTCTTCCGGACGCCATACCACGAGGGGTGGGTGAAACGTCCGATCGTCGAGGGGCTCCACGAAGAGGGCTTCCCCGAGATCAGCCCGTTCCACACCCCTTACAGCCCGACCGCGGCCCACAACGTGTTCCTGCCCCCTCCCCCTGAGCCCGGGGAAGGCTGAGAAGCTCTCATGAACCTCTTCAAGGTCGACGAAGCCCTCTGCAGCCAGGGCAAGGCCTGCTACCGGGTCCAGGAGACGAACGTGCGCGCGTTCCGGGCCGGAGAGGCGGCCGGCTCCACCTACCGGCTCGCGGTGGGTTCGACGACCGCCAGCGCCCGCGAGGCGTACAGCGATGAAGAGCCCGGTTCCAGCTAAGGGTGGCAGCGCCCAGAAGGGCGAGAGGCAGAGCGTTCAGGTGATCGCGCGGGCCGCATCAATCCTGCGCGCGCTCGAACGCAACCCCGAAGGACTGTCGCTCGGAGAGATCGCGAAGATCGTGGACCTCTCCCGGTCCACCGTCCAGAGGATCGTCGACGCTCTCGACCGGGAGCAGCTCGTCCTGGCGTCCTCGATGGGGCGGGGCGTCCGGCTCGGGCCGTCCCTCCTCCGGCTGGCGGCCGCGACGCGGTTCGAGATCGGCGAGATGGCGCGCGACACCATGGAGACCCTCTCCAAGGAGACCGGCGAGACGGTCGACCTCTCGGTCCTCGACAACGAGAAGGTTGTCTTCGTCCACCAGGTCGTCGGGTCCCACCTCCTCCGGGCGGTCTCCGCTGTCGGCGAGGCATTCCCTCTCCACTGCACGTCGCCCGGGAAGGCGTTCCTCGCCGTCCTGGACGACGTGAGGCTCGCCAAGCTCCGGAAGAAGATGAAGCTGACCCGCTTCACGCCGAACACGATCGTCACCTGGAGCGCCCTGGACCGGGAGCTCGAGAAGGTGCGGCAGACCGGTATCGGCGTGGACCGCGAGGAGCTGACGCTTGGAATCAGCGCGGTGGCGGTGGTTCTCCGGGGCCCCACGGGGGACCTCGCGGCCCTCTCGCTTCCCGTGCCGACCCAGCGCTTCGAAACGAACGAGGCCGAGGTGACCCGGGCCCTCGTCGCGCACGGTCGCGATCTCCAGGAACGCCTCCGGCGCTAGATCGGACCCCTCCGGCCGGGGATCGGAAGTCCTTGACATCGGATCCGATTCAAACCTATATTGCGATACGCCCGTACCGGATCGTGGGCAAAGGCAGGGGGCCGAGATGCACGTCATCACGATCGACTACGACATCTGCAACAGCTGCAAGCGCTGCTACAAGGCCTGCTTCAACGACTGCATCGTCTGGGACCGGGAGAAGAACCTCCCGGTTCCGACGTATCCGCAGGAGTGCGCCACGTGCAACTGGTGCGAGCTCTCCTGCCCCGACGGCGCGGTGAAGGTGATTCCGCACAACCCCGTGAGGATCCCGGAGCCGTACCCGCGTTCCTTCTACCCGAAGTCGTACGTGCAGGCCTGACGCGGCGCCGGAGCAGGGGAATAGAGATGACCAACGTCGAGATCGAGAACGAAGTCCACACCGCGGACGTCCTCATCCTGGGGGCCGGGCTCGCCGGCTACATCGTCGCGAACAGGGTCAAGGAGCTGAACCCGGAGCTGTCGGTCCTCATCGTCGAGAAGTCGACGGCGGGGTGGTCGGGCTCGAAGGCGAACAAGGGCGCCGGGGTCATGTGGGTCATGGAGGAGAAAGACGACGTCGGGAAGTTCATGGAGTACTACTCCGCCCACCACGGCCACGGGCTGGAGGACCAGGAGCTTCTCGAGAAGGTCTGCGGCACGACGCTGGAGATGGTCGGACACCTGGAACGCTGGGGGGTGAACGTCGCCCGGGAGGCCGACGGCTCTCTCGCCCGCTCGAGCCTCCTCCCCCTATGGGCGCTCTGCGCGTTCGACCTCGACCGGGCTGCACTCCCCGATGAACATCGGGATGACCTCCGGCCGCCACCCGCGGTCCGACGTGTACTTCCCTTCCCCCTCCCAGAGCCGCTGCCAGAACTTCTTCGCGTTCGGGCGGTTCCAGCGGAAGAGGAAGTCGCCGACGGCGAGCGGGTTGTTGTAGAAGAGCTCGGTCTCCTCGAAGGAGATCGGTCCACCCGTCCCTGACCTCCTTCTCCATGCCGAGGATGATCCCGAGGTCGACGTCCGCCTCGAAGTCGGGGCAGTACTTCTTCGCGATCCACTCGTCGTCGGCGTTGTAGAGCGCGTACTGGCTCCCGACCATCGCCGCCTGGTTGCCGCGGAGCCCGAGGTTGTAGAAGTTCGAGAACTCCGCGTTGCGCATCCGCGCCCCGGCCCGCCACGCGGCCGCGATCCCGTCGCCGCGGGCGCTCGACCACATGTTCGCAACCATCCAGCAGCAGGAGCCGGTCGCGTTGACGACCGCCTTCGCCTTGAAGGTGCGGAAGGTGCCGTTCGTGATGTCGAACCCGACGGCGCCGACGACCCTTTCCCCTTGCGTCAGGAGTTCGACGACCTGCGTCTTGTCGACCGCCTTCACGCCGTACTTGGTCGCGACCTTCCGGAGTTTCATC
>JACRCS010000789.1 GCA_016218905.1 Deltaproteobacteria bacterium | reverse complement strand
CGGCTCAACCCTTCGACGAGGCGGCGTCGGAAAGGATCGCCGGCCAGGGCGCGGTCCACGGCCACGATGGCATCCGCGCGCAGGCGCGGAACCCAGACCTCCAGCACCTGCCCGTGCACCAGGCGACTATCCACTCGGGCGAGGAGGATCGACACGGTACCTACACCGCCTGCCGGGGGCGCGCGTTCCAGATCTCGCTGGCGAGCACGATGTTACGGGCCCCGTAGTCCTTGAGCTGGGCCGCGAGCTCCTTCAGTCGGGCGCCTCGCCGGGCCGAGTGGGCCTTGAGCAGGATGGGCAGATTGACTCCGGTGAGCACCTCGACCTTCCCCTCCTCGAGAAAAGGAAGCGCCATGTTCGTCGGCGTCCCCCCGAACATGTCGGTCAGGATGAGGACCCCTGCGCCCCTCTGGAGCTTGCGGATGGCCTCCTCCAGGCCGGTCCGGGCTGCGGCCGGGTCCTCGTCGTAGTTGAGCGAGAGGGCCACGACCGCTTCCATCGGCCCGACGATGCCCTGGGCGGCGCGCAGCAGGGCAGGACCGAGGTCCTGGTGGGCCGCGATGACGATGCCGATCAGCTCCACGGGCTCCTTCACTTCTCCACGTCCCGGTGGAGCGTCTGCACGGGGCGGCCGGTCGCCCGGAGCCTCCTCGACAGCTCCTCGACGATGCTGACGGACCGGTGCTTCCCGCCCGTGCAGCCGAAGGCGATGGTGAGGTAGGTCTTCCCCTCCTTCTCGTAGAGCGGGATGAGGTGCGCTACCAGATCGCCGAACTTCGCCAGGAACTCCTCGGCCTCGGCCCTCCGGAGGACGTACTCCTGGACCCCGGACTCCATGCCGGTGAGCTGCTTCAACTCCGGCACGAAGAACGGGTTCGGGAGGAAGCGCACGTCCAGGAGCAGGTCGGCCTCCATCGGGATCCCGTGACGGTAGCCGAAGCTCACGAGGTTGACCTGGAGCGTGCGGTCTTCCGGGCTCCCCTTGAAGTAGTTCCAGACGGCCTTCTTCAGGTCGTGCACGCTGGTCGCCGAGGTGTCGATGACCAGGTCGGCGCACTCTTTGAGGTTCTGCAGGAGCCGCCGCTCCTCCTCGATGCCCTCCATGACCGAGCGCTCCTCGGCCAGAGGGTGGCGCCTGCGGGTCTCGCTGAACCGGCGCACGAGGACCGGGTCCGACGCGTCGAGAAAGAGAACCTCGGGCTTGACCCCGAGCCCCTCGACCTGCGCGAAGACGCCGCTCCAGCTCTCCACGAGGTGGCGCTCCCGCAGATCCATTCCGAGGGCCACCTTGTTCAGGTCTCCCCCGGAGAAGACGCTGAGCTCCAGGAACTTCGGCAGGAGGGCGACCGGCAGGTTGTCGACGCAGAAGAAGTTCAGGTCTTCCAGCGCCTTCAGCGCGGCCGTCTTCCCGGAGCCCGAGAGACCGGTCACGATGACGAGACGTACCCGCTTCAATCCTTGCCCTCCTGGAGGATCCCGTCGAGCTTCTCCTTGAGCTGGATCGCGGAGTTGAAGCCCATCTTCCGAAGGAGCTGGTTGCGCACGGCGAGCTCGACGACGGAGGCGATGTTGCGGCCCGGACCCACGGGGATGCGCAGGTGCGGGACCTCGACCCCCAGGATGCGATGGCGGCGATCGTCCAGCCCGAGACGGTCGTAGTCGTCCCCCTCCCGCCAGGGAACGAACTCGATGACGAGCTCGACCTCCTGCTCTTCCCGTACCGCGGTGATTCCGAAGAGCTCCCGCACGTTGACGATTCCGACCCCCCGAATCTCCATGTGGTACCGGACCAGGTCCTCGCCACGCCCGATCAGCCGAAACGGCGGCATGAGGCGGATGTGAACGATGTCGTCCGCCACGAGACGGTGCCCCCTCAGGAGCAGGTCCATGGCGCACTCGCTCTTCCCGATCCCGCTCGGCCCGATGAGGAGCACCCCGAGCTCCATCACGTCCACCAGTACCCCGTGGATGCGCGTTACGGGAGCCAGACGGGCTTCGAGGAAGCGCGTGAGCCTCTCGATGAGGATCGAGCTCACGACCGAAGTGCGAAAGAGCGGCGTCTTCGTCCGGTCCGCCTCCTCGTAGAAGACGGGCAGGGGCTCGAGCCCCTTCGTTACGACGAAGCAGGCCACCCCCAGGTCGAAGAGCCCCCGGACGGCCTGATCCTGGTCCTCTTGGGGCAGCGTCGCCAGGTACTCGAGCTCCGTCGCGCCGATGACCTGGACCCGGTAGGGACGCACCTGCGACCGGTACCCGGCCAGCGCGAGGCCGGGCTTCTGGATCCGCGGGACTCGGATGCGGTTGTCGAGCCCTTCGCCCCCTGCGAGGAGCGTCAGCCCGAGCCGGTGCTCCTGATCCGAGAGAAGATCTCTCGCCTGAATCTCGGGCACCGCTCCACCTATCGCTTTTCGTCTTCGCGGAGAAGCAGCCGGTAGAGGTCCTCCCGGGAGTCGGTCCGGAGGAGCTCCTCCCGGAAAGACCGGTCTCTCAGGAGGCGGGAGATGCGCGCCAGGGCCTTGAGATGGGAGCTCGCCGACGCCTCGGGAGCGAGGAGGAGGAAGAGGAGGTGCACGGGAGCGCCATCCATGCTGTCGAAGTCGACGCCCGGGCGGCTCCGGCCGAAGACCCCGACGACCCGGTCGAGCTCCCGGAGCTTTCCGTGGGGAATCGCGATCCCCTCGCCGATGCCGGTGCTCCCCAGCTTCTCTCGGTCGAGGAGCACCCCGACCGCGCTGCGCACGTCTTCAATGGCGCCCGTGCCG
>JACRCS010000788.1 GCA_016218905.1 Deltaproteobacteria bacterium | reverse complement strand
GCCCTCTTGACGGTGGCCCCGGTACGGGAGACGTAGATGAGGAGCTTTCGATCCGTCGTCGTGAGGCCCCGCCACGCGAGGTAGTCGCGGTACCAGAGCTCGAGCCGCTGGAGGTCGATTACCGTGAGATCGACCTCTTTCCCCTCGCGGCCGTCCTGACGCTCGAGCACGCAGGGGTAGCGCGGGTTCTTCGTCGGGCCGCTCCAGGCGGTGTAGGTGGTGCCCGCCTCATCGCGCTGGACGAAGGCCTCGGGGGAGTAGACGATCGTGCGGGGGATGAGGTCGGCCAGAGCAGTTGTCGCGCTTCCATCCGCGCGCTTCAGTGCGTCGACCGGCCACGCTGCCCAACTGACCGGTTGTCCCGCCGCGACCTCGTAACCGGCGAGGAGGTCCGTCACGGTCTCCTGAGCCGCTCCCGAGAGCCTCAACTTGATCGTGAGGGCGCCGTTGTCCGAGAGGATCAGCATGCCGTCCACGAGCGTCCGGGTCGGATTCCCCGCCTCCTGCTCGTTGCCGGAGGCCCGCTGGATGATCCGCGTATCCGGCACCGGCAGCGCGTCGAGGCCCACCCGTACGTGATTGGAAGGCGGCGTTGCTGCGTCCTGGAACCGGAGCTCCTCCGATCCCCGGTTGGCCGGCGTGATGCTCTGGGTGACGTCTTCGTAGTCACCCGCCAGATCGGGCGCCGTCCCGAGGTTCCGGACCCTCACTCGGACCGTGCTCGGCGTCCGGGTGAGTACGCCACCATCCTGGCGCAGGTACTCCCCGTAGCGGATCTGTCCCGCCGCGGTGAGCTGGTTCGGGGAGAACTGGGGCGCGGCCGGATCGTTGAAGTCCCGGAAGGTGACCTGTGCCTGGGGGGCGAAGTAGAGGTTCCCGTTCGTATGAATGCGGCCCCATGACTCCATCTCGCCGCCGGGGTGCCACGAGAGGTGGTCGTTGAAGAAGACGTAGTACTGGACCAGAGGCGTTTCGAGCACCCGCACCGCCTCGGTCATGGAGCCGGAGCCGAGCGTGCCTTCTGCCTTGGCCTCCACGGAGTACATGTACGCGAAGTGGACGAGTTGCTGGCCGTTCTCTGCCGTGGTGTAGGACTGAGCCGACGGGACGGTCGCGGGGTGGTTGGGATCGAGGGCGTTTCCGATCCGGTACTCGGTCGCGTACCCGTTGAAGGAGCCGGGTCCATATGGGTCTCCGTACGCAGTACCTTGAGGCGCCGTCCACGCGTACGTCGGCACGTAGGGGCGCAGGTCTGATAAGAAGGCCCGCGTGAGCTTGCCGGCGCCTACCTCCAGAGCGGCTTCGGCGGCGTAGAAGGCTTCGCGGTTGTACTTCAGATTCCCCACGAGCTGGGTGTCGACCGTTGCCGTGAAGAGGCTCGAGGCACCCAGGAGCGACAGGAGAGCGAGGAGGAGTAGGCAGGCCACCAGCACCATGCCGCGCTCGCTGCGAGCTTTCATCATTGCCTCCGGAACGCCAGGGACTCGAGGTGCGCGGTGCGGGTGGTGGGGGGGGTACTCTGCGCGTCGACCCACGACGCCTCGACCGTGAGGAGAGCGTAATCCGTGGAGGTCTGGCCGTTTACCGTGATCGGGATTCGCCGGACCGAGTAGACGCGGTGCACCTCGTGCCCGGTACCCGCACTCTGCTTTCTAACCTGGGTCCCGAGCTCCACATAATCCGTGCCGGTGTAGACGCCGTCCCCGGCAACCGCGTCACCGTGGGAGCCGTCGTCGTAGAGGACCTCATAGGTCGTCCCTCCCGAAGTCGTCCGCGCGGCTCCACCGTTGGCACCCGACAGGAGTCCGGCGATCGTCACGTTGGTGCCCGAGCCGGGCGGGTCTTCGATGCTGGTATGGCCGGGAGCGTCGCTGATGAGGTACGGGAACCCGTATACCGCGAAACTTCCCGGCTTGTCTGCGACGGCACACCGGCGCAGCTCTTCCATCTTGTCCTGCGCCAGGAGCGCACCTTCGCTTCCCTTGTGCGAAAGGGCGGTGGCGCGTACGTACACCAGGTTCAGTTTGGTCAACGCAAGCAGCCCGACCGCAAGCACGACGAGTGCGACCAGGACCTCCACCAGCGTGAAGCCGCGCTTCCCCATCAGAGCTCTTCCCACAGCGGACTGGTGCCGGTGTAGCGCAGGACCACGACCTGGCCGGCGAGACCGACTTGGACGGCCCGCATTCGGTCGTTCCGCGTCGCAGCCACGTCCGTCGTCGGAAGAACGTAGAAGAAGCCCGATTCCGCCATGACTCCGGTGGGAAAGAAGGTCGCCTCCGCACCGCCCGCGCCGAAGGAAGCCGCCTGGGATATCACGCCCGAGCCGTCCGGTGCGGTTACGCCATGGTAACCGAGGGATACGTTGGGGAACTGGGAGTCGAGCTGGAGGGTCTGGACCGTCTGTCTGGCGCCGCCCGGGTCCTCCTCCTGGACCGTGATCGTCTGGGCCGTGGCGTCGAAGGTCACGTAATGAATCCGGTTTCTTGCGACCGCTCTCATCCGGACGAGCTGCATCTCGGAAGCGAGGGTCTTCGCTGCCCCGTCCACCCTGTACTTCGGCACCACGTCGAGCATGCTCGGAGCAGCCGCGAGGCCGGCGACTCCGATGATCGAGACGGTCACCATTAGCTCGACCAGGCTGAAACCTCGCTGCTTCTGGCTCATGATCGACCTCTGGAATCTGCGATTTTCGTGACCACGGAACTCCGAGTTTTCGGCTCTCTCCCGATACCCTTCACGCTCTTGAGTGCACTGCAACCGCAGTGCCGCGACGCGTCGAAGGCTCGTGCTCGTCGGGAGGAGCCTGCGCGAGGACCTCGCGCAGGTCGGTCACGCCTCGAAGCGCTTTCGAGATGCCGGCCTCGCGCAGGGTGCGCATTCCCTCGTTGCGGCCGATCGAAAGGATCCATTCTGCGGGCCGCGCCTCATGGATCGCGGCAGCGACGTCCGGGCTGACGCGCAGGACCTGGTGGATGCCCGTCCTCCCGAGGTAGCCGGTCAATCTGCACTTCGGACAGCCCGCACCCGACACGAGCGAGGCGCCGGACGTGAGCCCCAGCGCTTCCAGCTCGCTTTCGTCCTCGGGCTTGGAACGCACGCAGTAGGGACACGGCGTCCGCACGAGCCGCTGAGCGACCACTCCGATCAGCGTCGTCGCGAGTAGGTAGGGCTCGACGGTCATGTCCAGCAGCCGCGCGACGGCCCCGGGGGCGTCGTTCGTGTGGAGCGTCGAGAGGACGAGGTGACCGGTGAGGGCGGCCTGCACGGCCATCTTGGCGGTCTCGGCGTCCCGGATCTCGCCTACCATGATGACGTCGGGATCCTGCCGGAGGAGCGTTCTGAGAACGGAGGCGAAGGAGAGCCCCAACTGCGGCTGGACGCCGACCTGGTTGAACTCCTCGCAGATGTTCTCAATGGGGTCCTCCACCGTGCTCACGTTCCGTTCGCCCGTTGCGAGGCGTTTCAGCGCTGCATAGAGAGTTGTCGTCTTTCCCGAGCCGGTGGGCCCGGTGACGAGCAGCAGCCCGTGCGGGCGGGCGAGGAACCCTTCGAAGAGAGCGAGCTCTTCGTCCTCGATCCCGAGGTCGGCGAGACCCTTCTCCAACAGGGTCGGATCGAAGATCCTCAGCACGACCTTCTCGCCGAAGGCGACCGGCAGGGTCGAGACGCGGACCTCGACGGCCTTGCCGCCGTGTTCGGTTTTGATTCGGCCGTCCTGCGGCAACCTCTTCTCGGCGATATCCATCCGCGCGAGCGTCTTCAGCCGGGATATGACCGCCGAGTGGACGCGGCGGGAGAAGGTGTGCGCGGGGTGGAGGATGCCGTCGATCCGAAGGCGGACGATGGAACGGTCGCGCTTCGGCTCGATGTGGATATCGCTCGCGCGTTGGTCGAGGGCGTACCGGAGGAGATGATCGACCGCCCGTACGACGTGACCGTCGGCGCCGTCGGACTCCCCCTCCGCCCGCATCCGGAAGAACTGCTCCAGGTTCTGGAGGTCGGGGAGCTGGTCGAGATCGCGCTCCGCCGCGGCGACGGAATTCTTGAAGCCGTAGATCTCGCGGATGATCCTGAGGATCTCGGACCGGCCGGCCAGGTGGACGAGGACGGGTTTGCCGATGCGCTGCCGCACGGTCTCGAGTGCGACGACGTCGGTGGGATCCGCCGCCGCAACGGGGACCAGGTCGGCCTTCGGATCCAGAACGAGTACCGCGTGCTTCTGGGCGAAGGCCCTCGGCAAGGCCGCGACGACGGCTTCGGTGTCGAGTCGCACCGGGTCGATGTGCACGCGCGGAACGCCGAGCTGCCGAGCGACCGCCTCGAGCACCTCGTCCGCGTCGAGCGGCCTGCTGCGACCGGAAGGCGTGATGCCCAGCGAAAGGAGGAGGTCGACGGGGTCGGCGTCGGAGGCGGCGTGGTGCACTCGGAGGTCCCTGGAAGCTTCGCGATCCCGAACGGCCCGGAGCTGCCTCGCCGTGATCAATCCGCAGGCCTCGCACGCCTCCGCGACGTCCTCCAGGCCGAGCCGTCGTCCCGCCGGAGATGCTCCCTTCCTGGCCAGAACGGCGGGTTCCAGACCACTCACACGGGTTTTCTCCTTGTCCGGTCGTGGGGGGCTCTGATACAACGCGGGCGCGCTGAAGGGGCGGCCGCCGCGTCGGTGATCCGGTCTCTCCTTATCGGCGTCGGATCCCGGGTCCTGAAGCTCTTCCGGCGAGGTGGCGGTTGCCGATCCTTTCACGTTCCCTTCTCGAACGGTCCCTCCTGTTCCCGCCGGAATCGGAACGGGCCGCCCGTTCCCTCTTCCGTCCATCCACTGGGTGAAGTTGTTTCGCTCCCGAGCGTCCGCTTGCGTGCTGCTCGCCGGCCTGTGGGTCGCTGCGGTCGAGCCGGGCTCCGGCGTAAGGACGTGCTCTGCCGAAGTCGGTGAGGTGCCCGAGATCTCTGCAGCGGCCGAGACTGAGAGGGTACCGTCCGTTCCCGCCGCAGAGCTCGAGGCGCCGAGCGCGGATGCCGGCCGCAGTGCGGCGAGTTCCTTCCTGAGCTCGCCCGAACGCAGAGAGGTTCAGGCGATCATCGAAGAGTTCACCGGCCCTCAGCGCACGGTCTTCACCGAGGGGCTCGTGCGGTCCGGCCGCTACCTGCCCATGGTCCGGTCCATTCTTGCGGAGCGCCGGCTACCCCAGGAGCTCGCGTACATCGCGCTGGTGGAGAGTCACTTTCGCGTCGACGCGCGCTCGCCCACCAACGCGCTCGGTCTCTGGCAGATGAAAGACTTCACGGCGCGAGAGTACGGCCTGCGGCTGGATCGGTGGGTCGACGAGCGCCTGGACCCGGAAGCCTCAACGCGCGCGGCCGTGAGGCTGCTCGAGGATCTCTATCGTAAGTTCCAGGATTGGGAGCTCGCCGTCGCCGCGTACAACGGCGGCGGAGGGAGAGTCGGCCGGGCCTTGGATCGGCACGGCGTCGCCTCCTTCTGGGAGCTCTTCGGCATCATGGGGCTCCGGCACGAGACCTGTCGCTACGTTGCGAAGTTCCACGCGGCGGTCGCTCTCGCGTCGGATCCGGCTGCGTACGGTTTGACCCTGCCCGAGGTAGAAGCGGCCCTCGAGTACGAGCTCGTGCCGGTCGACCGTCCGGTCGAGCTGTCGGCGATCGCCCGGGGAGCGGGCGTGGGGGTGTCCGAACTGCGGCGCCTCAACCCTGCGCTGCTGCGGGACCGAACCCCGCCGGGATCCTACGTGCTCAAGGTGCCGCCCGGGACCGGTCCTCAGGTCGAGCAGGCTTTGTTCGCGCCGGACGAGGCGGAACGGGCCGGGCCGCCTGCCAGGCACAAGGTCGAGAAGGGCGATACCCTCTTTGCCCTGGCTCGCCGGTACCGGATCTCCGCGGGAGCGCTCGCCAAGGCGAATTCACTGAGGCCGGGGAGGCATTTGCGGGTCGGCGAAGAGCTCGTGATTCCCGGAGCCGCTCCGTTTGCCCCCGACCGTTCGGCCGAATCCTCGGACTCGCCTCGAGCTCTCCCCCAGCGGCCCGAAGCCGTCCACGTGGTCCGCCGCGGGGAGACGCTCTGGGAGATAGCGCGCCGCTACGGGATCGCCCCCTCCGAGCTGCTCCGCCTCAACGGCCGAGGCGCCAGGGCTCTTCTCAAGCCGGGCGACCGACTGGTGATCTCTGTTCGAACAGCGGGTTCCGCCCTCTAAGGAGACGAAGGCTGCGGCAGGCGTCGGCGCTTCTGACCGGTGGACCGACTCCGAGGCGAGCCCCCCTGACGGAGGCCCGACGCAGGGGGGTCCGGATCGCGTGTGTCGCACTCGTCCTGTTCGCCTCGGCCTCCGAGCTTCGCGCCGAGCAGAAGTCGATCCGAGAGGGAGAGCTCACCCCGCTGGAACTGCCTGCGGTGGGTTCGAGGCGGAGCCTTGCCGTTGACGAGACCGCTCCGGACTTTCAGTTGACGGATCTGGAAGGCAGAGCGATCGCCTTCGGGGCGACTACTGGCCGGGGAGTCCGCCTCCTCGCTTTCTGCTCCATCCAGGTCCAGGGGCTCTTCCACGAAGGCGGTGAAGGTATTGTCCGGCTCCCTGACCACGAAGGCCGGCACGATAGGGGCTCCGGTCTTGAGGGACAGGTAGATGGCCCCTGCGGGCAGACAGGCT
>JACRCS010000794.1 GCA_016218905.1 Deltaproteobacteria bacterium | reverse complement strand
ATCGCATACGACGGGCTTGCGGTAATGGTAAATATGAAAAACACATGGGTGAGCTTACTGACTGTCGCCGACCTGAAGAAGATGTGGGAGCCGGCAGCGCAAGGTGTGATCAAGAAGTGGAGCCAGGTGAGACCCGGATGGCCTGACGCCCCGCTGAAGCTCTTCGGTCCCGGCGCGGTCCTCTCGACCTACGCCTCCTTTGACGAGGCGCTCGCCCGCGCGAACGCCTCGCGCTACGGCCTCCAGGCCGGCATCTTCAGCCACGACGTGGCGAAGGTCCGCAAGGCGTGGGAGACGCTCGAGGTCGGGGCGGTCATCCAGGGGGACGTCCCGACCTGGCGCAGCGACCCGATGCCGTACGGCGGCGTCAAGGCTTCCGGCACGGGCCGCGAGGGGCCGGCCTCGGCGTTCCTCGAGATGACCGAGGAGCGGATGCTCGTCCTGCGCTGAGAGGCCATCCACCTTGAGGCGCATCGGGATTCCCCTCCCCGGTGCGCCTCGCTGCACCGCTCGAACGGGTCGTGGTGGAAGGTCTCCTGGAGGGTCTTTTCTTGGACGCGTGGGTCTCGCGGAACGGCTCAGTCGCCGAGGGGCCCGAGGATCGCGGCCTGGTTCGGGCCGGGGACGAGCCCGGCGCTCTCACTGGAGAGGCAGCCAGATCTCCGTCCGGAGCTCCTCCGGTCTCACCTGATCGGGGCTGTTCAGGTAGACCTCGAAGGACGGCTCTTCCCGTAGCCTCTCGTCGCTGCCTGGGAGCCAGGTTCTGAAGATCCCGTCATAGGCCGCCTGGAGACCCTCGTAGGCGCCCTCGTGGAGGAACACGGCGTAGCGGCCGCCAGCGACGCTCTTCCGGCCGACCTCTCCCTCCGCCTTTACCTCGCTCTCGACGGTCACGCACGCGTCGTAGCGAAACCTCGCCTCTTCGGTGACGTGCGGATCGTCGTGGGAGATGCCGATCACGCGTGTCGTAGGGCCGAGCAGTCCGCGCCGTCCGGCGAACTGGCAGAGGACGCCGAAGGCCTCGGCCGCCGCCTGGCCGTATGGACCCGTCCTCCGAACGAAGAGGACGGGAATCGGATCGATGGTCCGGATCTGCGGAATCATGGTCGAATCCTCCCTTTCAGTGGTCGGCGCGACGAGCGTCGCGCCTCGAAGCGGAGCGGGCTCGTGCCGCTGCCGATACTCGGTCGGGCTGACGCCAAAGAGGGCGACGAAGGCACGCGTGAAAGCCGAGGGGGTCTCGTAGCCGGCTCCCAAGGCGATCTCGGTGACGGAGACGTCGACGTGGAGCAGATGCTGGGCCGCCCGCTCGAGCCGCAGGCGACGGATGAAAGCGGCGGGCGACTCGCCGGTGAAGGCCGCGAAGATCCGATGGAAATGGAAGGGCGAGAAGTGCGCGATGCGGGCGAGGTCCTCCAGTCTCAACGGCTCCCCGAGATGAGCCTCGATGTGGAAGATCACCCGGGTGATCCGCTTCCGGTAGCCCTCGGATGTGGAGTCGCTGGACGGCATTCGCTCCCCTCGCCGGTAGGAATACCACCCGCGACCGGATCCCGCTTTCCCGTGCTTGCTATCTCGGGGCATCGCGATCCACCGCGCGTGAGAGTGTCGCGGCGGCCCTCGCGTGCCTGACAGCCGGGCGCACGGACTCTGCGCGAACGAGAAGGGCTCGGAGACGGGCCAGCGGGTCCGCGAGCTCGTCTCGGGGGACGACGAGATCTGCACCTGCGGTGTCGTCGTCGCCGAGCTCCTCCAGGGGCTTCGGTCCGACCGGAGCCGGCGGCAAGTCGAGGAGATGCTCGGACAGATGACGTTTCTCGAGGCCGTGGGGCTGTCGCCGTACGTCCGGGCCGCAGCTCTCTACCGGTCGCTGAGGCGCAGGGGCGCGACCGTCCGCTCCACGATCGACTGCCTCGTCGCGGTGCTGGCCGAGGAAAACGGCTGTGCGGTGCTCGCGCGCGATCGGGACCTGACCGCGGTCCTCTCGAGCGGACTCGTCGCGGTGCGCGCCTTCCCGGCGGGGCGCTGAGGCGTCCCGCGACCGACGGTTCGCTCACGGGTGACTCCCCGACGCGCGTCCGAGAAGCGGCCGTCAGCCGGCCGAAGCGCGAAGCGGCGCGGCGCGCTGGCGCGGAGCTGCTCTGCCGCCGTCCTCGGGCCGCCCCTCAGGGCTTCGTCCGCCGCAGCTCGCGGGCGACGGTCGCCGCGAGCCGGGAGAAGACCCGCTCCGACTCGGCCTCCTTGCGCTCGGCGGGAAGGGCGAGCCACTCGTCGACTTCCGACCGCGCCATCGCGAGGGCGACGGTGCTCCCGCCCCGCGCGGCAATCCCGTCGAGGAGCGGGATGTGGACTCGCTTCTTCTCGACGACCTCCATCCCGTCGAGGATCTGCCGGTGCGGCGTTCCCTCCCAGATCCCGAGGATCATCGCCTCGCGCAGGAGCCTCTCGACCGGGAAGTCGGCGAGGATGCCGGCGCCGCCGTGCGCCTCCATCGCCCACTTCGCCGTCTGGACGGCCACCTCGGCCGTCCAGTACTTCGAGAGGTGGGCCACGAGGCGGAAGAGGTGGTAGCGGTCGGAGTAGCGCGGCGTCTCGCGCCAGACTTCCGACAGGAGCGTCACGGCTTCCCAGGCGAGGGCGAAGGCGTCGAGGAGCGTCTCCTGCCGCTCCCGCGTTTGCCGCGCGAAGAGGGGCTGCTCGGCGACGGGCTTCCCGAACGCGACACGCCCCAGGGCGAAGCTCCACGCCTCGTGGAGCGCCCGCTGGGTGAGCGCGACGGCCCCGATGCTGTTGCAGACCCGCGAGACGTTGAGCGCCTCCAGGACGAGGTAGGTCCCCTGGCCGCGCTCGCCGAGGAGGAACCCGACGCTGCCGTCCAGCTCGACCTCGCCCGTCGGGACGGAGCGGGTGCCGATCTTGTCCTTGAGCCTGCGGACGCGGAAATTGAGGGCGCCGTCGTCGCGCTGCCTCGGCACGAGGAAGAGCTCGAGGCCGCGAATGCCCGCCGGCGCCCCCTCGGGCCGGGCCGCGGCGATCGCCAGCTCGGCGCCGACGTTGCTCGTGAAGTACTTCTCGCCGGTCAGGAGCCACCGGTCGCCGTCGGCGCGGGCGACCGTCTCGACGAACGAGCCGAGATCCGAGCCCCCCTTCGCCTCGGTCATCCACGTCGCCCCCT
>JACRCS010000793.1 GCA_016218905.1 Deltaproteobacteria bacterium | reverse complement strand
GGAGGCCGTCAACGCGGCGGGGCACGTGCCGGTGGATCTCAACAACGTCTTCATCACGGACGCGAGGCGCTCCTCCTTCATCGAGGAGGCGGAGATCGCCGGGTTCCCGGTCACCACCTGTTCCTGGATCAAGGGCATCTACGCCGCGGCCCGGCGCTGCGAGGTCGACTGCGTCGTCGGAGTGATGGCCGGGGACTGCTCGAATACCCAGGCGCTGCTCGAAATCTGGAAGTTTCAGGGCCTCGAGACGCTCCCCTTCTCGTTTCCCTACGACCGCTCGCCGGAGGCGCTCTCGAGCGAGATCGAGAGGCTCTGCCGGAAGCTGGGGACCAGACTTGCCGAGGCAGAGCGCCAGAAGGGACGGCTCGACGCGGTGAGGGCGAAGGCCCACGAGGTCGACCGCCTCACCTGGGAAGAGGGCACCGTCTCCGGGCGCGAGAATCACCTCGCGCTCGTCTGCGCCAGCGACTTCGAAGGGGACCCGGAGGCGTACGGGCGAAAGCTCGACGGCCTCCTGGAGGAGGCGCGCGGCCGGAGCCCGTTCGGGAGCGACTTCGTTCGACTCGGCTACCTGGGCGTGCCGCCCATCCTCGACGGCCTCTACGACTTCCTGGAGGAGAGGGGCGCCCGCGTCGTGTTCAACGAGACGCAGCGGCAGTTCGCGTTGCCCTACCTGGGCGACCCGCTGGTCGAGGCGTACTGCAAGTACACCTACCCGTACGACGTCTTCGGCCGCATCGAGGACGTCCGCCGGGAGATCGCCAGGCGGCGAATCGACGGCGTCATCCACTACGTTCAGGCCTTCTGCTTCCGCCAGATGGAAGACCTGATTCTCCGGAAGACCCTCGGCGTCCCCATCCTGACGCTGGAGGCCGACCGCCCCATGCCCATCGACGCCCGCACCCGCACCCGTCTCGAGAGCTTCCTCGAGATGCTTCAAGGATGAAGGGTGAAGAATGAAGAATGTAGAATGTAGAATGTAGAATGAAGAATGAAGCTTTGCCTAAAGCTTAAAGCCTTATCACCGACAACCGACAACCGATAACCGATAACCGATAACCGACAACCGACAACCGACAACCGGCCTACCCCCACATGAAAGAGCTGAACCTCCTCCAGAAGCGCATCCTGCGGCGTGCAGGGCGGGCGATCTCCCACTTCGACATGATTCGGGAGGGGGACCGCGTGCTGGTCGCCCTCTCCGGCGGCAAGGACTCCTGGACGCTCCTTTACGCCTTGGAGCTCCTCCGGCGCCGCGCGCCCGTCTCCTTCGAGCTCGCCGCCGTGACCGTCCACCCCGGCTTCCCGGCGTTCCGGACCGAGCCGGTCCAGGCGTACTGCTCCGGCGTGGGATTTCGCCACTGGGTCGAGCCGTCGCAGATCTACGAGATCGTGGAGGCGAAGCGCGATCCGGGGTCGAGCTACTGCGCCTTCTGCTCTCGCCTCCGGCGCGGCATCCTGTACGGGATTGCGTCGAGAGAGGGCTACACTAAGATTGCCCTGGGGCACCACGCCGACGACCTGATCGAGACGCTTCTCCTCTCTCAGTTTTTTACGGGGGAGATCAAGAGCATGCCGCCCGTCCTCCGCGCAGACGACGGACGAAACGTAATCATCCGGCCCCTCTGTTACGTCTTCGAGGAGGAAATCCGCGCGTTCGCCCAAGCAAAGGACTTTCCGGTGGTCTGCTGCGGGTGCCCCGTGTGCGGCGTCGAAGAGCAGCAGCGGAAGAACGTCAAACGGCTGCTGGCAGACCTCGAAGCCGAGCATCCCGGCATCAAGGCGAACATGCTCGCGAGCCTGGGCAGGGTGCGCCGAGGCTATCTGATGGAGCGAGGGGCGGCCGGCTCGCCTTGCTCCGATACGGAAGGGTAGGCGAGACGCAGGCGAGCTCCCGGCGCGCGGGACTCCCCTCCAGCAGACGGCAGGTGCATGGGCAAGGCGCTCTGGATCTTCCTCGTACTCCACGTGCTCGTGGCTTTGGCCCTCTCGGCCGACCTCCTCTTCCGGCGCAAGGAGCCCGTGGCGACGCTGGCGTGGCTGGAGGGCCTGCTCTTCATCCCGGTGCTGGGGGCGCTCCTCTACGTCGTCTTCGGCGCGGAGACGATCCAGCGGCGCAAGTACCGGAAGCGCACCCAGGTGATCCGCGCGTTCGAGGGGAGCCTGCGGGGGCACGTGATCTGCTGCCCCGCGGGCGACCTGCCGCCCCAGGCCGCCGAGGCGCTGAAGATCGCCATCTCGTGCTCCCGCCGCCCGCCCACCCTCGGAAACGCCCTGCGGCTCTTCCCGAACGTTT
Source organism: Deltaproteobacteria bacterium (assembly GCA_016218905.1). The sequence goes on along the minus strand of JACRCS010000793.1, from coordinate 4,011 downwards.
CGGCGCTCTACGACGACCTGGAGCGCGCGATCGGCGAGGCCCGGCGGCACATCCACTTCCAGTTCTACATCCTCCAGCCGGACGAGACCGGACGCCGGTTCATCCACCTGCTCGCCGCCAAGGCCGCGGCGGGCGTGGAGGTGCGGCTGCTGCTCGACGCCGTGGGCTCGAGGAGGCTTCGGGCCGCCGACCTGGGTGAGCTCATCCAGGCGGGCGGTAGCGTCGGCTGGTTCCTGCCGATCCGCCTCGCTCCGCCGCCGTTTCCCGCTCACCTGCGAAATCACCGGAAGATCGCCATCCTCGACGGCACGGTGGGTTTCATAGGCGGGGCGAACATCGGCGACGAGTACCGGGGCCGGTGGGCCCGAAAGAGCTCGTGGCACGACACGCACGTGAGGCTCGAAGGACCGGCCGTCCACCACCTCCAGGAGGTCTTCGTCGAGGATTGGCGCTTCGCGACCGGGAGGAGCCTCCTGCGGGAGGACTACTTTCCCCCTCAGAAGCGGGTCGGGGACGCGATCGTCCACGTCATCCCCAGCGGCCCCGACGACCCGACGCGGGCACTCTCCGCGACCCTCTTCCACGCCATCGTGACGGCGCGGGAGCGCGTATGGATCGCGACCCCCTACTTCATTCCGGACGCCGCCACGCTGGCGGCGCTGACCGGCAGCGCTCGCCGAGGCGTCGACGTCCGGCTGCTCCTGCCCGAGCGGAGCGACCATCCCCTCGTCGATCGCGCGGGAGAGAGCTTCCTTCCGGAACTGCTGGAGGCGGGCGTCAAGGTCTTCCGCTACGAAGCCGGGATGCTCCACTCGAAGCTCGTCATCGTCGACGGCCAGTGGGGGGTCGTCGGCTCGGCGAACATGGACATCCGGTCCTTCCGCCTCGACTTCGAGGTGAGCCTGGCCGTGCTCTCCGAGTCCTGGGCGCACAGGCTCGAAGAGGTCTTCCAGGCCGAGCTCTTCCAGTCCCACCAGTACACCCGGTCCCACGCCGCCGCAGCCCCCCTGGTCCGCAGGCTCACCATCGCCGCCTGCCGCACCCTCGCGCCGATTCTGTAGGCACGGGAGTATGGACGCAGTGGACGTATATGGACGACGTGGACGGGTCCTACGGGTCCTACGGGTCCTACGGGTCCTACGGGTCCTACGGGTCCACCCGGTCCACTGAGTCCACTCAGTCCACCAAGTCCACTGAGTCCACCCGCGTACCATCTCCGGGGCGGAGAACGTCGGGGCCCGAACTCGCCTTTCCCCGCGCCTTCCTTGGTGCTAAAAGGAGGCAGTTTTCAGCGCGCCCGCGTGAAAACTCACCGCGGGAAGCCCGGGCCTTTGCCCGTCCGCTGCCTTCGCGCGGGTGGGACGTTTCTTGCATTCGTCCCTCGAGATTCGCTTGGACCTCTTCTTTCTCTTGTCAACGGAGGAAGCGCATGAAGCCCTATTTCGAGAAGATGCAGGACGTCGGGCAACCCCTCTCGGAGCGTCAGATTGCTGGCTCCGCCGAGAGCTACGGGCAGATCCAGGAAGTGGAGAAGGGCCTCGCCGAGGCCGTCGACAAGGTGAAGAAGGCGGGTCTGCCGGAGCAGAAGATCAACGAACGCGGCCAGCTCTCGGTCTGGCAGCGGCTGTCGTACCTGCTCGACCCGGGCACGTTCTGCCCCCTCCACACGCTCTACGATCCCGACGAGAACGAGTACGGGACCACGGGCGTGATCGACGGCCTGGCGAAGATCTCCGGGAAGTGGTGCGTGGTCATCGGGTTCGACAACAAGGTCCTCGCCGGGGCCTGGATCGCGGGGCAGGCGGATAACCTCCTGCGCGTGACCGACATGGCCAAGCGCCTCCACGTGCCGCTCGTCTGGCTCGTCAACTGCAGCGGGGTCGACCTGAACAACCAGGACCTCGTGTACCCCAACCGCCGGGGAGGCGGGACGTGCTTCTTCCGGCACGCCGAGCTCATGCAGCAGGGCCTGCCGATCCTCGCGGCCATCTACGGGACCAACCCCGCCGGCGGCGGCTACCAGTCCATCAGCCCGACGATCCTCTTCGCCCACAAGGACGCCAACATGGCGGTGGGCGGCGGCGGCATCGTGAGCGGGATGAACCCCAAGGGCTACTTCGACGCGGAAGGCTGTGAGGCCCTGATCGAGGCCACGCGCAAGTTCAAGGAGGTGCCGCCGGGCAGCACGCCGATCCATCACGACGCGACCGGGTTCTTCCGGTACGTCTACAACACGGAGCAGGGCTGCCTCGACGGGATCAAGGACTACATGCGGGACATGCCCGCCTACAACCCGAAGTTCTTCCGGGTCGCCGAGCCGAAGGCGCCGAAGTACCCGACGGAAGAGCTCTCCCGCGTCGTCCCCTACAACCAGAAGCGGACGTACTCCATCGAGGACGTCGTCGCGCGCCTGGTCGACGGGAGCGAGCACCTGGAGTTCCGGCCGGACTACGGTCCGGAGATCTACTGCGGCCTGGTGAAGGTGGACGGCTTCGCGGTCGGCATGATCGGCAACCGCATGGGGTTCATGCCGAAGGGGTACCCCGAGTACGCGGACTACCCGGGCATCGGCGGCAAGCTCTACCGCCAGGGCCTCATCAAGATGAACGAGTTCGTCACCCTCTGCGGGCGCGACCGGCTCCCGATCATCTGGTTCCAGGATACCTCCGGGATCGACGTCGGCGACATCGCGGAGAAGGCGGAACTCCTCGGCCTCGGGCAGTCGCTCATCTACTCCATCGAGCAGACCGACGTCCCGCAGATGCTCATCGTCCTCCGAAAGGGCACGGCGGCCGCCCACTACGTCATGGGCGGGCCCACGGCCAACAACCACAACGCCTTCACGTTGGGCACGCCGACGACCGAGATCTACGTCATGCACGGCGAGACGGCAGCCGCCGCCTCGTACGCGCGCCGGCTCGTGAAGGAGAAGGACTCCGGCAAGCCCTTGGACCCGGTCATGGAGAAGATGAACCAGCTCGTCAAGGACTACTACGACAAGTCCCGGCCCGCCTACTGCGCGAAGATGGGCTTCGTCGACGAGGCGGTGCCCTTCGCCGATCTGCGGAAGTACCTGGTCGCGTTCACGGGCTGCGTGTACCAGAACCCCAAATCCATCTGCGCCCAGCACCAGATGATCCTGCCCAGGATCATCCGGGGCTGACCGCTTCCGTCCCAGAGAGCAGCCGAGAGCCCGGACCGACCCGCCGGGCTCTCGGCGTTCTGGACCCTGCCCACCGGCCCTCGGCGGGGTATTCGCGTGCCGCGGCACGATTGACACGTCCCGCTTGGGTTGCCTGTACGGAAGGCCTCGGGACCTCCTGCTGCACCTCACGCTCCTCGGAGACGCTCCAGGGCCTCGCGGATGGCGGTTTGAGCCCGGCGAGCGGCCGCTTCGTCCGGATACGCGGCCCGCGGCCAGAAGAAGCCGCGGAGGCCGTCGCCGCGTGTGCGGGGCACGACGTGGACGTGGAGGTGGCGCACGCTCTGGCTCACGCGGTTGGTCATGGCCACGAAGGTCCCCTGGGCGCCCATCCCCTCCTCGACCGCCCGAGCGAGGCGCTTCGCGGCCGAGAAGAGGGGAAGGACAAGCTCGTCGGGGAGTTCGGGCAACGCCCAGACGTGTTCTTTCGGGACGAGCAGGCAGTGGCCGGGAAAGAGCGGCCGCCGGTCGAGAAAGGCGAGCGTGGCCGCGTCCTCCCACACCGTCAGCGCGTCGGCTCGCCGGGCGACGATCTCGCAGAAGGCACAGGGTCTCGGGAGCGGTTCTTCGCCTGCTCGCGCGGGCTGCACTCTCGGCCTCCTCAACCGGTTTTCTTCCACCACAGAGCGCACAGAGAACACAGAGGGAAGAACCCCTGCCGGATTCACTCTTCTCTGTACTACTAACCTCCAGCTTCCCGAAATTGCATCAAGATTCTCATGCTGCGAGGTCCAAAAGTTTAGTGACTGGAACATGTTGCGTATTGATGATCGCCGTCACGACTCGGCGTCCTTTGGCCGTGAGAACGT
>JACRCS010000798.1 GCA_016218905.1 Deltaproteobacteria bacterium | reverse complement strand
GGCCGTCATGCCGTTCTTCAGGACGTGCTTGATCAGGTCCTTCGTCCGGTTCGCGCCGTCGAGGAGCGAGTACTGGGTATGGAGATGGAGATGGACGAAGTCAGACGACATGCCGGTCGGATTCTAGGGGTCCGCCGACCGGAATCGGAGCGGATCGGCGGCCGCACGTGCGGCTGGACTCTTAGGGCGCTGCCCCCGAGCTGGCCGTCTCGAGCTTCCATCCACCCCGGAGGGTCGTCGCGCTGCAGTACGTCTTCGTGCAGCGTACGTCGTTGAGACAGGCCAGGACCACAGAGCAGGCATCCGCCGCACTCGAGTTCTGGGCCACGTCGACGTTCTCCGTGCATTTTCCGGAGAAGGCGGGATGGGTGAAGACGCAGGACGCCTTGGCGGGGGCCTCTGCGGTTCGGTTCGCCTCTCTTCCCTGCCCGGCCGCCAGACGCGGGGCCAGGGCGTATACGAGGGCGACCGCGAGAGCGAGGGACGCCGCTGGGGCCACCGTTCGTCCGGATCTCATGAGGTACTCCCTTCCGCCGGTACGAGGCGACAGGGGCCAGCCCCCGGCAGAAGGGAGTGTATCGGTTTGGGGAAAGGCTAGTAGCGCCCTCGGCCGCCGCCGCCGCCGTATCCCCCACCGCCGTAGCCGCTGCCGCCACCGTAGCCGCCACGGCCGCCACCGCCACCGCCGGTCCGAGCCTCCTGCGGGCGGGCCTCGTTCACGCGAAGGGTCCTGCCGCCCTGCTCCTGACCGTTCAGGGCGCTCATGGCACGCTGCGCGTCGCTATCGTTCATCTCGACGAAGCCGAAACCCTTCGACTGGCCGGAGTCGCGATCGGACACGACGCGGGCGGAGTGGACCTCACCGAAGGCCTCGAAAAGGCCGCGGAGAGTGCCGTCATCAGCGGTGTAGGGGAGGTTTCCGACGTAAAGCTTCATTCTCGTTCTCTGGATCCTTGGTCAGTGCGCGCCGAGGCGAGCGGGGTTGCTGGGTCGGCGCGAAAACGGGCCGACGGGGAACGTCTCGTCACCGTCCTCACCGCCGGTCGGAGTCGGAACGGGTCTCTTTCAGCACAACATGCCTTTATCCGGAAGTCAACACCCAGCCTCGCCGCACGGCTGGACGGGCGATCTCAGGTATCTGCTCCAGGCGGCCCGACTTTGCGCGTCACTCCCACTCGATCGTCGCGGGAGGCTTCGAGGTGACGTCGTAGACGACTCGGTTCACGCCCCGAACCTCTCCGACGATGCGCCTCGACACGCGGTCGAGAAGATCGTGGGGCAGTCGCGCCCAGTCCGCGGTCATATAGTCGACGGTCGTCACGGCTCGCAGCGCCGCCACGTTTTCGTAGGTCCGCCCATCCCCCATGACGCCCACCGACCGGACCGGAAGGAGAACAGTGAAGGCCTGAGCCGTCCGGTCATAGTCCCCCGACGCGTGAAGCTCCTCCATGAAGATCGCGTCCGCTTCCTGGAGGATTCGCACCCTCTCGCGCGTGACCTCGCCCGGGATCCTCACGGCGAGGCCCGGTCCGGGGAACGGATGGCGGTAGAGCATGTCCCGCGGGATGCCGAGCTCCTCGCCGAGGCGCCGCACCTCGTCCTTGAAGAGCTCGCGAAGCGGCTCGACGAGCTTGAAGCCGAGCTTCTCCGGAAGGCCACCGACGTTGTGGTGCGTCTTGATGACGGCAGACGGGCCATGGATCGAGACGGACTCGATGACGTCCGGGTAAAGCGTCCCTTGGGCGAGCCAGGCCGCTCCGTCCACGGCCCGGGCGTTCTCCGCGAAGGCGTCGATGAAGAGACCCCCGATGATCTTCCGCTTCTCTTCGGGCTCCGTGACCCCCGCCAGGCCGGCGAAGAAGAGATCGGAGGCGTCGACGCCCGTCACCGGCAGCCCGAGGTGACGGAACGAGGCGAGGACGTGCCGGCCCTCGTCTTTCCGGAGGAGCCCTGTGTCGACGAAGACGCCGCGGAAGCGCTCCCCGACCGCCTCGCGGATGAGGACCGCCGCGACCGTCGAGTCGACGCCGCCCGAGAGCCCTCCGAGGACGATTCCCTCCGTCACCGTCTCGCGAATCTTCGCGACCGCCGACTCCCGGAAGCTCGCCATCGTCCAGCGCGGCGCGCAGCCGCAGGCGTCGTAGAGAAAGGCCTCGAGCATCTCGGAGCCGTGCTCGGTGTGCTGCACCTCGGGGTGGAACTGAAGCCCGTAGAGACCCCGGACAGGATCTTCGAACGCGGCGACCGGCGCATTCGTCGTCCGCGCCGTGACGGTGAAGCCCTCGGGGACGGTCTCGACGTGGTCGCCGTGGCTCATCCAGACCGTCTCGGCCGGCCCCAGGGCGGGAAGGAGGCGCCCGCCCGAGACGTCGACGACGGCCCGACCGTACTCCCGCCCCGGAGCCCGCCCGACCTCGCCGCCGAAGCGGCGCGCCATGAGCTGCATGCCGTAGCAGAGGCCGAGGACCGGGATACCGAGATCGAAGACTCCCTCGTCGCCCCGGGGCGCCTTCTCGTCGTAGACGCTCGACGGGCCACCCGACAGGACGATCCCCTTCGGCCCGAGGGCTGCGACGTCCGCTGCCGGCGTCGCGTACGGAAGGACGACGGAGCGGACCCGCGCCTCGCGGATCCTCCTCGCGATGAGCTGTGTGTACTGGGAGCCGAAATCGAGGACGACGACGGTGTCGAAAGAGGGCGTCACCCGCCGATCATAGCCCGCGCGTCGGGTCGGTCCGACGCCTCGCGAGACGTACGACGGCGCGCGGGATCGACGCGAGGAACGCCATAAGAAGTCCGGCTCCTGTGGCGAGAAAAGGGACTGCCGCGACGAACACGGGAGCGACATTCACCCCTCCCGGCAGCTCGCCTCCGTGGGCCACCTCGGGAAGGCGGGGATCCACCTCCACATCCATGGAAAGGCCCTTGGCAGCGGTGCGCACCTCGATCATGTCCTCCACGCTTTGCATGAGGGCCCGCGTGAGGAAGGGCGTCG
>JACRCS010000075.1 GCA_016218905.1 Deltaproteobacteria bacterium | reverse complement strand
GTCTCCGACGATCCGCCCACAACCGACGATTCCCACTCTGCCCATGCAGCAGATGGAGTAGATGGATCGTGAGAGACCTTCGCGAGCCGCCGGTGCGCCGCGCGGCGGCCATCCAACCGCATCGCGCAGGAAGAAGTACTCCTCTACGGTGGGGACTCGTTCCTCGATCCGGATGTCTTTCATCGGCCGGTTCTTCTCCCCTTCCTTCACAATGCGCCGCAGCCCCCCGGAAGATCCGACCCGTGCGCGCCCGGGAACGCTCTCGGCTGATTCTGAGAGCCAGAGGGGAAATCCCTTGCCTCTCATGCCCGATTCCCCTCTTCGCGATCTTCCGAGCCGCCTCCACCGCGCGCCTCCCACGAGGCACGTCGCCGATGGGAGGGTGCCATCGGTCAGGGACTCCCCAACGAACCGTGGCCGCCCCGGCGCTTCGGCGCCGTACGCGGCCACACGGTCTTGCAGGCAGAAGACCACTGCCCCGTCGCCCCCCTCCCCCAGGGTCTCGCGCCCTTCTCCTCCCGGCCTCCCGCGCGGTCAACCCGCTTTCCCGCATGATGCGTCCCGGACGCTGGGGCCTGCTCCGCGGTCCGCGGACGGCAGGCCAGCAAAGTCGACCCGATTCTCGAGGTCCTGATGCTCAGGCTCGAGGACTTCGTCCCGGACCCTCCGGAACTTCCCCCCGCGCGGCGGGACCGGGAACCTCGAACACTTCCCACAGTCGAAGCCTCAGCCCCTGCAAGCTGGCGAGTTCCACGATCTCTCCGGGACCGTGCAGCGCCCCTCTGCCGTACGTGCCGTCCGCACCCAACGCGAAGCGCTCCCCGTACCGGGCCTCCGGTTCCAGGAGAAGGTACTCCCGAACCCCGTAACACTCGTAGAGGTCGCGTTTCGCGCCGCGGTCCTTGAGGCCCGTCGAGGGGGAGAGCACCTCGACCACCAGGTCGGGCGCGCCGAAGATCCCATTGGGCCGGATCTTCGCGCGGTCGCAGACCACGACCACGTCGGGCTGGACCACGGTGGACTCGGAGAGCACGACGTCCACGGGCGAGACGAAGGGAATGCAGTCCCCACCTTCGAGGGCGTTGGCCAGTTCCCGGTAGAGCCGCCCGACGACCCGCTGGTGGCCGGTGGTGGGCGCCGGGGTCATGGCGTACAGCTCGCCGTCGAGGAGTTCCCAGCGTTCTTCGTCAGACCACGTCAGGTAGTCGGAGTAGGTGAACCGGTCGCCGGCTCGCCGGGCGAGGGGCATGAAGTGTTCTCCTCGACAGGGGGATGCGCACAGCCTCCCTTTAGCACGCGCAGGCCCGTCGGACAAGGCGTGCGGCGGATTGACGGATTCAAGTCCTCCCCTGCGCCTCAGCGAAGTCGGTCCGACGCCAGCCCTCCGGCCGGTGCCTCCCCCCGCTCGACGCGCCCGATCGCGGCCGCGTAGGTTCCCGCGGTCGCGCCCGCGGCGTCGATCCGCACCCCGAGATCCCGGATCAGGCCGTCGTGCAGCCCATAGATCCAGCCGTGGACCGCGAGGTCCTGCCCCCGGGACCAGGCGTCCTGTACCACGGTGGTCTGGCAGAGGTTGACGACCTGCTCGATGACGTTGAGCTCGCAGAGCCGATCGCAGCGGGCACGCTCCCCTTCGACTCCCCTCAGGTGTTCTTCGTGCTTCTGGTATACGTCCTGAATGTGCCGGAGCCAGTTGTCGATGAGGCCGAGCCGGACGTTCTGGAGCGCCGCCTTGACGCCGCCGCAACCGTAGTGGCCGCACGCGATGATGTCTTTGACCCGGAGCACGTCGACCGCGTACTGAACGACCGACAGGCAGTTGAGATCGGTGTGAACAACGACGTTGGCGACGTTGCGGTGGACGAAGAGCTCGCCGGGGAGGAGGCCGACGATCTCGTTGGCCGGCACCCGGCTGTCCGCGCAGCCGATCCACAGGTACTGGGGCGACTGCTGATGGACCAGCCGGGAGAAGAAGTCCGGATCGTCCGCGGTGACCCGATTCGCCCAGGCCCGGTTGTTGGCCAGGAGCCGTTCCAAAACGCTCATTGGGCCGACCGGGCGAGCCGGAACCCGAGCTCCGGGCTCTTGAAGTCCGGGAGCGCGTCGTCGCGAAGCGCTGCCCGACACCCGCCGGCCACCGGCGTGGCGAAGCTGCCGTCGCGCAGGACCTTGCGCTTTCCCGTCTCGGGCCCCTGGGGGTCGCTCGCCGGCCGGCCGGTGTACCGGGCATACCAGTCGGCGGTCCACTCGAGCACGTTGCCGGTCATGTCGTGGAGCCCGAGGCCGTTGGGCTTCTTCCCGCCCACGGGCTGCGACCGGCCGCCGCTGTTCTCCGCCCACCACGCCACCTCTCCCAGGGCCGCGCGGTCCGAGGTGCCGGCCCACTGTTCGACCCTGCCGCCGCTTCGGGCCGCATACTCCCACTCGGCCTCGGTCGGGAGCCGGTAGACCCGGCCGGTCTTCTCCCGAAGCTTCCGTAGAAACTCCTGGACCTCGAACCACGAGACGTTGGTGACCGGGCGAGCGGGGTCCACGAGCTCCGAAGGGTTGGTCCCGAGGATCGCCTGCCACTGGGCCTGGGTGACCTCGGTCTTCCCCAGGTAGAACGACGACACGGTCACCGCGGCCACGGGCTTCTCGTCGTCGTCGCCGCCCTCGAATGTGTTGCCCCGCTCGAAGGTGCCGCCGGGCACGAGGACCATCTCGGCGCCCAGGGAGGGGTCCGCGTAGCTCTCGGTCCGGGGGCGCCCGGCCGAGGCACAGCCCAAGGTCGCAAGAAGGAGAAGGCAGGCGGCGAGTCGTCGCATCGAGGAGTTCTCCGGCGCAGGCAGCGCAGGCAGGGGACAGGCGATGGGTACGAGCGTAGCACGAGAGCCGTGCATCGGCAAAAGCAGTCCCCGGACTCCCCAGGCCCATGGCGCGGAGCCTCGCGCCCCCTCCGGCGCGAGGCTGCGGCACGCGGATGGACCTGCCCCCGACGCGAAGGCGACTTCGCTCTGGAACAGAGGGCGCCGGCGAGGTACGGTGGGCCCCGTTGCCTGCCTCGGCCCACGGGAGACGCGCGCATGACCGACGACCGCAAGAAGGTCCTCTCCTGGGCCCTCTACGACTGGGCCAACTCGGCCTTCGCCACGACGGTGATGGCGGGCTTCTTCCCGCTCTTCTTCAAGCAGTACTGGAGCGCAGGTCTGGACGCCACGGTGAGCACCTTTCGCCTGGGCGCGGCGAACTCGATC
>JACRCS010000797.1 GCA_016218905.1 Deltaproteobacteria bacterium | reverse complement strand
TCCACGGCGGACGCCACGAGGAGCGCCTTGTCGTCGGCGGCGGGGATGGGAACGCCGAGGCCGGCGAGCCGGGCCCGGGTCTCCTCGACGGTCATCGCGTCGGCGAAGTAGCAGGCCTGCTCTCCCCCGGCGAGACCGGACGAGATGTAGCGCGAGATCACGTGGCCCTGCTCTTCCTCGTCGCTGAAGATGTGGCACATGTGAGTCCCTTCCGGGAACGGCTCATCAGTGAAGCCGAGCCGAACCTGCCGGCCGGAGGAGCTCACGACCGCCTCCGGGAGGGCGACGCCGGACTGTCGATCAGCTGGCCACTGCGGCGCTGCATTCCGGTACGTTCGCTCCCGTTCGGGGAAAGGGTTCGAGGTCGAGCCGGAATACACATCGCGACACCTCTCGAGGCGCCCAATCAGGCTATGGACCTCGATTCCATTATAGGGCGTCGAGGATCGGCGCTGACTCCCCGCTCCCCCAGTCGAACGGGAGAAGAGGTCATCACCTCGGCTTGGGCAGCGTCTTGCCCACGACGCCCGCGCGCCCCCCCAGGCCGGAGGAATTCCTCGCCCGGATGTACCCCTCGGCGAAAGGAACGTCCGACTCGAATCCACGAACGCGCGCCAGAGCCGTGTACTGCTCCAGCCAGTCGGCGGGTCCTTGGGATTGGTGCTGGAACGTGGCTTCCTGCTTCTTCTTCAACACGGCGGAAACATCCACGTAGTCGGTGGGAACGAACTGGAAGCTCTTGGTGTGGGGAGAGTTGCAGGTCTCGTAGAAGTAGAGATCGAATAGGAAGCGGCCGTCCTGGAAGGCGCGCCAGGCGAGGAGGCCGGACGCCTGGTGGTCCGCGTGGACGTCGAGGGGCCAAGGCGCGAGCACGACGGAAGGGGCGAGTCGCACGAGGATCTCCGTCAGCTTCCCGGTACTGGCGGAGTCGACCGCCAGGGAGCCGTCGATCGCGCCGAACGACTCGACCTTCGCGCCGAGAACGGCGGCGGCTTTTCGGGCCTCCTCGACCCGGATCGCGCGCGCCTCGGCCATACCCTTGCCGGGGACGCCGAGCTCGCCGCCGGTCATGGCAACGATCACGACCTCTTCCCCGGCCGCCGCTGTATTGGCGATCAGGCCTCCGCAGGAAGCCTCCGCGTCGTCGGGGTGCGGCGCGAGAACGACGACCGTCGCGAGGGCGGGAACGTGCGCCAAGAACGCCAAGAAGACTGCTATGGAGAGGCTCGCCCTGGGTCCGGGGAACCCGATGTGCATACCCGCCTACTTCGTCGCCGGACCGTGCGGCCATCCGGACGCCCCAAGGTACCCCCTTTTCCGTCCCGACGAAGCCCAAGAGGCCCACCTTCCGAGCGGCGTACCATGCTTCGCGATTTCAACCGGGAGCCCGGGACAGCCACACCGCCACCTCGCGGGAGATGGCGGTGGTCGTTTGGGGGCTCTCCGGCCTGCCGAAACTACGTAAGGAGCAAGGATGCGCGCCCATTGGCTTCTTTCCCTGGGTGGCTTCGTGATGGCAATGAGCTCGAGTCTCTCGACGGCGCAGGATCGGAAGGTCATCGAGTACGAGGGCCGGGCCCCGGAGGGGCTCGTCGGGAACGGACGCAGCGTCGTCAAGGTGCGACCCGGCGGATTCGAGTTCTTCTCGGGAGGGTCCGGTGCGGGCCGCTTTGAGCTCATCCTGAACGGTCAGCCCCACGAGATCGGCTCCTCCGACGCTAACGCGACCTTCTTCCCGGGAGGGGTGCTCTACGACCTCGACGTGGCTGGCGTCGCAGTCGAGATCCTGCACGGCGCGACGCCGGACGTCGCCTACGTCGCCGTGATCCGAGTCCGCCAGGCCGAGGGTCTCGTCGAGCTGGACGCGACGGGGTCCGCCGTCCCGGCGCTGCTGCCCACCGGACGGATTCCCGTGACCCTGACGAACGGCGAGGGCACCGTCGTCTTGTCGACCCGACAGCCTGTCCCGCCGGGCTCGCTCGACGAGCTACGAAGCCGGCTCGAGGCGCCCTACCTCACCGGGCTTTCTCTCTCGACGCCGTCGCCCGCCATCGACAGGGCCATCCCGTTCCACCGGTATCTCCTCGATCTCGGCTTCGACGGACACCTCCACGTCTGCGAGATCTTCCGCTGGCGAGACGTCTGGTCGCGCGACCTCGGATCGGGGCTCGCGCCCGGCGCCATGGTCGGCGGGCGGTTCGACGCGGCGCGAACGACGATCGAGTACGACCTGGGCCGCTACGCCGCCGCAAGACCCGAGGGTCTGAAAGTCACGACGGACCCGTCTCAGGGCGGTTCGGCGGAGGGGACGGCGTGGCTCGCGCGGGCCGTATGGCGCTATTACCTTCTCACTGGCGACAAGTCCTTTCTCTCCGGCGCGGCCCGGACGCTGAGACCCTGGGTGAAGGCCTGGATCGACCGCGACGCCGCCGAGGCCGGCCTCCTCGTCGATGTTACGGAGTGGATGGACCACTCGCGCTTCTTCCTCTTCCCCGACGGCGCCCGGGTCCTCTACTCGAACGTCCTGTTCGCGGACCTTCTTGCGACCTTCGCGAAGATCGAACGCGAGATGGCCGACGAGGCGGCGGCCCTCCGTCTCGACGACGTCCGGACACGCTTCGTCCGGGGAATCAACGCCGGACTCTGGAACGAGTCGTCCGGCGAATACGACAATCTCGCGCTGTGGGGCCGGCGGGACGAGCGTTCCTCCGCCGCTGAGAACGCCCTGGCCGTCCTGAGCGGCGTGGCCCCTCCCGAGCGCGCACGGCGGGCGCTGGCAGCCGTCCGGGCGCGGAACTGGCGCCCCGCGGGGTCAACGACGATCACTCCCCCAATGACCCACGTGCCCGAGAGCAACGACCACAACTACAAGATGTGGCCGTGGTGGAATGCCGTCGAGGCCCGGGCGCGGCTGCGCAACGGGGACGTCGCGGGCGGCATCCAGCTCCTGGAGAAGTGCGCGGCGACGCTGGAGGACGAGAGCTATCCCGGGCTCGTCGAGGAGCTGACGACGCCGGAAGGCGTCAGCGAGGGGGGCCACGCCTTCCTGAGCGCCGCGGGATCGTTCCTCGACGCCATCTTCGAGGGGCTCCTGGGAATCGAGATCCTCGAGCCCGGTCGCACCCGGATTCGTGTCTCTCCCCACGTCCCACCGTCCTGGACGGACTGGCGCGCGACCGTGCCGCTGCCCGAGGGCGAGCTCCTTCTGAGGATGGCCGGTGGCCGCCTCGCGATCCGCGTCACCGATCCGCGCGTGAAGGTCGTGGAGGCGCCGGGCGGGGCAATGGTGGAGGGCGCACAGAAGGCGGCGCTGGCTCCGGTCGTCTGGTCGGGTCCGACCGACCTGACGGCGCCCCGGCCCCTGCCCGTACCTCCCCCTCGCCCAAGGACAGCCGCGACCTTCGTCGAGGAGGGGATCCCCAGCGCGCCCGTGGCGGGCCTTCCCCGGCGCACGGTTTCGGCAGAGGAGCTGCTTCGCCTGGACCCGGCCCAGGTCGGTGCGCTCGTCGTCAGCGGTAACGCCCTGCCCAGAAAGACCCGGTCGGGTGGGGACGTGCAGGCGGCGCTGGCGAGCTATCTCGACCGGGGCGGCGCCCTCGTCTTCTTCGGCGCCACCATGCAGGAGCGCGGGACGATGGGCGAGACGGCGGGCGTCATCGAGTGGTACGAGGTTCGCTCGGTCGAGCACCTCGAGCCGCTTGCCGGCTGGAGATTCCGCGCCTCCGGAGACGGACCGGGCGTGCGCCGGAACGAAGAACGCGGGCTCTCGGGCGGCTGGCAGACGCCGGGTGTCACGGATTCCGGCTGGCGAGAGGTCAGAGTCCCTGTGTGGTGGGAAGACGTGCTCGGGTCGCCATACGATGGCTGGGGATGGTACCGGGCTCGCTTCCGGCTCCCGTCGGCCTGGCGCGGCCGGACGATTGCGCTCCATCTCGGGCGAGTCGACGACGACGAATGGACCTTCGTCAACGGAAGCCCCGTGGGCGCGACCCGCGGCGCTGGCCGCGTCCGCCGGTACGAGCTGAAACCGGGGGACTCGGCCTATGACGGACTCGTCTTCGGAGGCGAGAACCTC
>JACRCS010000792.1 GCA_016218905.1 Deltaproteobacteria bacterium | reverse complement strand
TCGATCCCCTCCGCCATGCGCCAGTAGCGCTTCCGTTGTGTCCCCTCTGCCGACGCGACGAGAAGCCCGCCGGGCGAAAGCCGCACTACGTTCTCGAACAGGGTGTGCTCCCCGGCCACGTCGCGGAACACAAGCTGCTCGTAGAGCCTCTCTCGATCGATACTCGCGCAGGACGGCTCCGCAACCAGGATCGCCTTCACCTCCGAGGCGAACCACAGGGACCGAGCGGTCTGCGAGTAGTACAGGGGTTTCACGCCCATCCGATCGCGCGCCAGGAGGAGTCGCTTCGCCTGCCGATCCCATATTGCAAAGGCGAAGATGCCGTCGAGATCTTCTATGACGCTCTCGCCCCAACGGAGATAGGCCGACAGGATCACCTCGGTATCACTCGTCGATCGGAAGGACTCTCCTTTCGCCGAAAGCGTGCTTCGCAGCTCACGGTAGTTGTAGATCTCTCCGTTGAAGACGATGACCGCGCGGCCATCCGCGCTCGCCATCGGCTGGTGAGCCGCGCTGGACAGGTCCAGGATGCTCAACCGTCGGTGACCCAGCCCCACCTGCCCTTGGCACCACGTTCCGAAATCATCCGGCCCCCGGCGCGTCATCGTGTCCCGCATGGCGGACACGACTGGGTCCGAGGCCGGCTGGCCATCGAAGTGGAACACGCCGCAGATCCCGCACATATGGTCATTACCCCTGTCGGAAGCACTCGGAGAGAGCACCATCGGCTTCGCAGCTGGGCATCCCCGTGCTCCCTCGCGTGGACGTAAGCCCTCCTTGTCGCCTTCCGTCAGATCGCGCCTGGTACGAGCTCACGGTAGATCCCTTCGTACGCGTCCAGGAAGCGGGCCCTTCCGAACCACTCCTCCGCGAGCTTCCGCGAGCGCTCGCCCATGGCGACCCGCTCCTGCCACGGGAGTCTCATCGCTCCTCCCATCGCGGCGGCGATGGACGCCGGCCGCGTCTCTTCACAGACGAATCCGTTCGAAGCGGCTCGAACGAGCAACGGCAGGTCCGACACGCCGCTCACCACGATCGGCAGCCCGCATGCCATCGCCTCGACGACGGCATTCGGCATCCCCTCCTGGAGCGACACATGGACGAGGCAGTCAGCCCACCGGTACTCCTCCTCCATGCGTGCTGCCGGGCCCGCGAACGAGACCACGTCCGAGAGCCCGTATCGACGGACGAGGTTCGCCGCCGTGCGGTATTCCTCGGTGTCCACGCCTCCATGACTCGTCGGTCCGACCCAGCGCACGACAAACTGTTCGGCAGTCTCCGCTTTCAGGATGCGTACCGCCTCGACGAGTCCCACCGGGTTCTTCACGCGGTAAACGGTACCCACGACAAGGAATCGGTAGGCTGGGCCGGCCGCTCGTCGTTCCGGCGGAACGAACCGCGTGATCTCCACGCCATTCCGGACGATGACGACCTTGCTGCGGATCCAGGGGGCGAGAAGGCACAGGTTCCGGCGATTCATCTCGGTCTGTGTCGCAACTCGATCGGCGAGCGACCAGAGGGCGAGAGATGCCCATAAGTCCCACTTGTGCCGCGCGTAGCTCGCAGTGGAGTAGTCACTCGCGATGACCTTGCAGCGGCGCAGCGGTAGATTGCCGAGCACGGCCAGGCTCGACGCGCGCTTCATGAACCCGTGAAGGATGTCGGGCCGGGACTCCGCGATCCAGGCCCGGATTCCCATGAGCTTCTCCAGCTTGCTCCGCCCGCCCGTCCATCTGATCCGCGCACCGCCAGCCTCGACAAATCCATCGAACGTTCCGGGACCGTCGTAGCATGCGACTTCGACACCGTGACCCCGCGCGACCATTCCAACCGCGAGTTCCGAGAGTTGGCGCTCCGATCCTCCGGTCTTCAGGGCACCGATGAGGTATCCGATCTTCAAGGGCCGGTGCTCTTCCTTCAACGCCCCGGCCCCGCCTCGCGGCCCACGCCGCGCCAAGCCAGCCGCGCGGCCACCTCGCCGTTCATCCGCCGCACGGACGGGGCGTCCCCCCTGGCCCGCGAAGGAGCGCCGTTCGCTGCCCGGGCCCGCCCGGCGATCAGGATCGGTGCGTTCGCGACGAGAACCGCCAGGATCCAGAAGAACTTGGCGTCGGCGAAATGGCCAACGAAGCCGAACACGACCGTCATGGCGAGGATGGCCAGCCACATTCCGCCCCAGACCGACCCGCGGTACTTCCAGCCCACTCTCGCGAGCCCGTACAGGCCAAGTAAGAAGGGGGCGAGTCCCAGAAGGCCGAAGGACAGCTGAACCTGCAGGAAGGTGTTGTGAGCAGCCATGTTGGTGTATTTAAGAGCGCGCCCGAGAATCCTTCCGTACATCGTTCCGTATCCTTGGACCGGCCTCTCACGGGCGAGTTCGAGGCCTGCATCAAGAATTTCCTGCCGTGTACCGGTATCCCCGGCCTCCACAGTCCGCGTGACTCGCTCCGCCAGAGCGCCCTGAGTTGCCAGGAAGTAGGTGGCCCCCCCGAAGAGCAACGGCACGAGGATCAGGTATCTCGGCACGGTCCTCGCCCTCATGCTCACGAGGGACGCGACCACGAGTCCCGTGAGCAGCGCGGACGCTCCACCCCGGCTTCCCGTGCGCGCGATTCCGAGAAACAGAAACGCGAGCGCCGCCATCTTCGCGACACCCGGCACGCTGAGCGGTTTTGCTTCGGCCAGAAGCCAGGTCACCAGGCTCACCGCTATGACGGCGTAGAAGTAGGCCAGCTGATTCAGGTTGATTCCGACGACGCCCACGCGGCTCTCGCTCCCCGAGTAGGTGACGCTCGTTACGCCAAAGGTCGTTGCGATGGAAAGGCCCACGTAGGCGATGAGGACGACGGTCAGTATGCTCTTGTATATACGGGGGTCGCGGGTGAGGTCCTGAAGCACGAACGCCATCACAAATAGCTGAAGGTACGCGAGAGTTCCTATGAACTCCTGTCGCGTGGAGAACACGGACGAAAGCCGGACTAGCTGTTGAATCCCCGTAGTTGCCGCGAAGACATAGAACCATCGCAGTTCGCGCGACAGAAACCTCACCCTCGGCCGAAAGGCTCCAGGCCAGCCGACGAACAGAATGACGAGGACGATTCCAAGCACGCGCGAGACGGTCTCGGTGTCCCGCGTGAAGGCAAAGGTGAACGCGTCGAAGGTCGTGGACAGGACGAAGAAGAAGACCACCACCCGAAGGAGGAGCGGCTCGCGGACGGCCATCCAGTCGATCCGGGAAGCCCGGTGCCCGGCACGACGCGCCGCGGAAATAGCAAGTTCTGTCAAGGGCAACGGACCCCGCTGCTCCCGGCCGTCACGAGATCATCCATGATGAGGTCCTCCGGCCAGAAGTTTCCTTCGTGCCACCGCAGCGAACGGTCTACGTAGCCGGGGCAGTCATGGACCGCCTTGGCCTGGAACGAGTAGCTGATCTCCAGCAGGACCGGCGCGGAGGTCGAGGGATCTCGCACGAAGTCGTAGGCCATGCTCTCGAATCCGAGCGCACGGCTGATGCCGAAGGCCGTCCGGATGGCATCCACCGGCAGATCGGGCGGTGCCAGGTACGAGATGCGTCCGCTGCCGGATGCCCGGAAGTCGTCCGGCCGCACGCCGCGGACGAATGCGAACGCCCGCTCGCCGATCACGGTCACCCTGATGTCGTGATCGTTCCCCGGGACATACCTCTGAAATAGCACGTAGCCACGCTCGCGGGGCGTGAGGAAAGTCTGCTGAAGGAGGAAGCGGGCCGCGCGCCCGGCACGCTCGAGGAAGGGGTCCTTCCCGGGATCCTTGACCCGCGCTCTGGCGGTCCCGCGCTGGATCCGTTCCAGGACCGGGTACGGCCTCTGGCCGAAGCCGAACATCTGCCGAATGAGGCGCTCGGCCTGCTTTCGCTCTTCGACGAGGCGGACGTTCATCGATCCCGCCCCCCGGCGCAACTTGAACACGAGAGGGTAGTCAGCGGTCCGGATGAACGCTCGCGCCTCGCCGGCGGAGAAGAAGACCCAGGTTCTCGCGAGCGGTGCGCTGATAGCTTCGAGCATGTATTTCTGCGCGACCTTGTCGT
>JACRCS010000791.1 GCA_016218905.1 Deltaproteobacteria bacterium | reverse complement strand
CGCCACGTTCAGGAGGCGCATGGTCCCGCAGACGAGATTCAGGCCGAGCGCCACGAGCGCGTACAAAGAGCCCGTGACGAGGGCGGCGAAGAAGAGCTGGACGGAAAGGAGCGTTCCCATGGGCCTCTCGGCGCGCTTCGGTGACGGCTCTCTCCGGCGGCCGCGGAGTGACTGCGCGGCCGGCCGGACGACGGCTACTTCGCCGGCCACGGCCCCTTCGGCTTGTACTTGCTCGTCGCAACGGCCGAGGGCCAGATCAACTGCGCCTCGCCGCCCTGGAGCTGGAGGAAGGCCGTCGGAGTCGCCGCGTTCTCGACCCCTTTGAAGCGAACGGGGCCGTTGATGGTCTCGAAGGAGCCGTTTGCGATCGCCTCGCGCAGCTTCGCCCTGTCGAGGCCGGCCTTGGCGACCGCCTGCTCCAGGATCTCGCAGGACATGTAGGCGAGCGCCGAGTCGAGGTAGTCCGGGCGTTCCTTGAAGGTATCGAGGTAGGACTTGAAGAACTTTGCGCCCCTCGGCCACTTGCTCTGATGAGGGCTCCAGTGCCCGACCGTGACGAGGCCGTCTGCCGCGGGGCCGAACATCTTCCCGAAGAAGTCCATCGTGGGGCCGATCAGGACGAACTGGAACGGTGCCGTCACCCCCAATTCCCTCGCCTGCTTCACGTAGAGGACGGAGTCCTCGGGGTAGGACAGGCTCAAGATCGCGTCCGGACGCGCCTCCTTCACGGCCGCCAACATCACGGTCATGTCCTTGATGCCCGGCTGATAGTCCTGGTTCACGGCCACCTTGATGCCCGCCTTCTCCAGCTCCGGGAGGAGGAACTTCTTCATCTCCATCGAGAAGGGAAGCTGGAGCGTCTCGAGCGCAACGGTGCGGACGCCCGCCTTGCGCAGGAGCGACGTCAGCTCGACCGCCATCCGGTCGGGCATCGCCGTCGTGGGAAACCAGATGTAACCGGGCTTGATCTCCCGCAACTGCACCGAGGCAGCCGAGTTGCCGACCATCGGGAACTTGTACCGCTCCAGGACGCCGGCGACGGCGAAGTGGTGGGGCGTCCCCCACGGCGCCAGCAGCAGGTCGACCTTGTCGTCGGTGATGAGCTTCTCATAAATGCGGACGGCGAGGCTCGGGTCGGACTGGTCGTCGTAGACGACGAACTCGACGCGGCGACGCTCGCCCTTGACGTCCAGCCCGCCGCGCGCGTTGACCTGCTGCCGCCAGAGCTCGTACGCGTTGATCTGCGAGGGACCCGACGCGGCGAAGAGCCCCGTCTTCGGAAGGGAGAACCCGATCTTGATCGGCGCTGCCGCCTCCGCGAGACCGGCAGCGGCCACGATCAAGGCAACCAAGAGCGCCACACCCGACCTTCTCACCATGGCTCCATTCCTTTCCGGCTTTCGCCCCAGGGAGGGGGCTTACCCCGCAAGCGCAAGGAAGCGGCGAGAGCGGGGGCCGCCTGACGAGGAGGACAGCCGCTCGCGGCGCGGGCGGGCCCCCGGCGCCGGCCGGGAGGCCCACCGGAAGCCCCGCTCAAGCGGGCTTGCTCAACCGGCGACGGAGCTCGTCGCCCCACTTCGCGAGGGTCTTTGCCACGACGTCGGGATCGTCGACCGTCTTGGCGGCCCTCTCACCCCAGAACTCGTACTCCTCGTTGCACAGGGTCGCATCGATCCCCATCTGGGTCTGCCACCCCTTCTCCCGGAGCGACACCGCAGGGTCGAGCCACTGGCCGGCTCTGCGCGGGCAGATCGTCACGTCCCGATCGGCGCGCACCCGGGTCGATAGGGCCCAGTGGACGCTGTCGTAGTCCCAGATGTCGATATCCTTGTCCACCACGATCACGTGCTTGTAGCGGGCGTAGGTGCCGCCCCAGAGAGCGTCCATCACCTGTTGCGGGTGCCCCGGGAAGAGCTTGTCGATCTTGACGATCGCCTCGTAGGTGACGTCGCACCGCAAATCGAGCACGCCGGGGACCAGACCCTTGAGGGTCTTGTAGGCCACGGCCTGGGACGACTTTCCGACAGCCAGGGCGCTGTCCGAGGGGTACCACTGCTCCCGGGCCCCCAGGTAGATGGGGTTCTTGCGGTGGGTGATCGTGTGCACCTCGAAGACCGGGTTGCTTCGCGCCTCCCCGTAGTGCCCCGTGTACTCGCCGAAGCCCCCCTCGATCTCCCGGTGGTGGGGCTGGACGTATCCTTCCCAGACCATCTCGCAGGTCGCGGGGACCTCCAAGTCGATGGTCTTGCACCTCACCATCCGGAGCGGTTCTCCCCGCAACGCCCCGGCGAGCTGGTACTCGTCCACGCCGGGTGGAGTTCTCGTGCAGGCGGCGATGAAGACCGTGGGATCGTAGCCCGTGATCACGGCCATGGGCATCGGCTCTCCGCGCCTCTCGTACTTCAGGTAGTGCTGCCGCCCATGCGTGTACTCGGGAGCGCCCCAGCCCAGTCGGTTCTTGGCCAGGGTGCCCATCCGATAGATGCCCAGGTTCAGGACGCCGGTCTCGGGGTCCCTGGTGACGGACACCGAGAGGGTCCCCGGGAAGGGGCCGGCGTCGTCCCGGTGCCACTTGATGTTGCAGATCCGGTTGAGGTCGATGGCGGCCCCATCGATCCTCTCCTCCTGACACGGGCCGTCCCCGAGCAGCTGCCACGGGAGGAGCTTCTCGGTCCGGCGCGACCACTCCTCGTTGAAGTCGCTCCACTTCTCAAGACCGAGGGCCCAGAGGAACCGGCGGTCGGTGCCGAGAAGATTCGCGACGACGGGCAGCTCCGCGCCGTCGATGTTCTCGAAGAGGAGAGCGGGTGCGTGCTCCTGCAACCCCACCCTCGTGATCCCGTTGATCTCCCACTCCGGGTCGACCCTTTCCCCGATGCGAACGAGGTCCCGCTTCTCCTCGAGGAACTGCAAGAACTCCCGCATGTCGTGCCAGGCTGCTTTCGGCATCACCAGTCTCCTTGCTGTCGTTTCGGTTGTACCCGGCATCCCCCTGACGACGACCTCCTGCCAACCTCGCGAGCAGGCCCCCAGTCGAGTCAAAAACGAGTGTAATTCATTTTTGCGACGCTGTCAATCCCCAGACCGATGTTTCTTTTTCTAGCTCTCGAGGGAAACAGGAAGTTCGGCGCGAGCCCCCATGCGTGGCTGGGGGCCGCCGACAAGCGTCGTTTCAGGCCGGTCCAGCAACAAACCGGCGTTATATAGTTGCCCAGGTACTCTTCTCAATCCCACAACTCCCATCATTCCCATGAGAGTCATAGGATGTATGGGAGTTATGGGATCTGAGGGATCCCAGAAAGGGCGCCGGACGAGGTCCGGGCCCTGGGAGCGTCCCCGGGGCCGCCGTCAGGCAGGTCCGGTCGCCTTCAGCTCGGCGACACCCTGCCGGATCTTCTCCGGAGAGAGCGGAAGTTCGTCGAGCCGGACCCCGACTGCGGAGCGGATCGCGTTGGCGACGGCGGGAGCCAGGTTGAGCACCGAGACGTTCCCGACCCCCTTCGCCCCGAAGGGTCCGTTGCCGTCGTAGTTCTCGACCGTGAACCGTTCCGTCTCCGGCATGTCCGCCGCGGTGGGGATTCGATAGTCGAGGAAGCTCGTGCTCATCACCTGTCCGTCGCGGATCACGAGGTCCTCCGCGACCGCGAAGCCCAAGCCGGTGGCCATTCCGCCGTCGATCTGCCCTTCCACTCCGTCGGGGTTGATGACCGTGCCGCAGTCGTTGCCCTCGACGGCTCGGAGGACGGCCACTTCTCCCGTGGACTCGTCGACCTGCACCTCGGCCACCACCGTGGCGAACGTGTACGTGGAGAAGAAGCGGGACGCCGCCCCCTGGACGGCCGATGGATCGTACGGGGGCGTGTCGGGGTTGAAGGACGCCTTGCCGATGATCGGTCCGCCCTTCCGGTACGTCCCTCCTCCGAAAACCTCCTTCAGCGTGAGGGACCGTCCCGGGCTCCCCTTCACGGCGACCCGGTTGTCCCGGAGGTCCAGGTCCTCTACCGCCGCTTCGAGTCTCTCCGCGGCCAGCTCGAGGATCTCCTTTCGCGCCTCCGCCGCGGCGACCCGCACCGCCATACCGGCCGTGTGGGTTCCCCGATCGCCGAAGATGCCCACGTCGTAGGGGGTGGAGTCGGTATCGCCGCTCACCACGGTCACCCGATCGAGCGTGAGCCCCAACTCCTCCGCCGCGATCTGGGCCATGACCGTCCTGAGCCCCTGCCCCATGTCCATGGCGCCGGTCGTCACGATGGCCGAGCCGTCTCCGTTCATCCGGACGACGCTCGAGGTCCCGAAGCCTCCGCAGGGGAAGATCGCGCAGGAGATCCCGAGCGCGCGCCCCTTCGCCTCCGGCTTCTTTGCCTCTCCCCAGCCGGCCCGTCGAGCTGCCTCCCGGATCGTCTCCTCCACGTTCACGCTGACGAGTCCCTGTCCCGTGTGGAGGTGATCGCCCCTCCGGAGGCAATTCTTCAGCCGGATCTCCACGGGATCGATCTTCAACTCGGCGGCGATCCGGTCCAGTTGGACTTCCCTGGCGAAGGTGACTTGCGGGCCGCCGTAACCGCGCAGCGCTCCCGACATCATCTTGTTCGTGTAGACCGAATAGGCGCTCAGCCGGGTGTGCGGGATCCGGTACGGCCCGGTCGCCGTGACCGAGGCGAGCCACACCGCGTTGGGGGTCGGCGCGTAGGCCCCGCAGTCGAACACCAGCCGCATGTCCGAGGCGACCAGCGTTCCGTCTCGCTTGACCCCGGTCTTCAACGTGATGACGGCGGGGTGCCTGGTCGTCGACGCGGTGAACTCCTCTTCCATCGAGAGGGTGAAGCGCACGGGCGCCCCCGCCTTGAGCGCCAGGGCGGCCGCGATGGGCTCGCTCAGGGTCCGGTTCTTGGCGCCGAAGCCCCCTCCGACGTACGCGGGCATGACTCGAATCCGAGAGGTCGGGAGGTCGAGGAGCGCGGAGAGGATCGCCTGATTGACGTGGGGCCGCTGCGTCGTGTTGTGGATCACCAGCCTCCCCTCCGAATCGAACGCCGCGACGGTAGAGTTCGGTTCGAGGTAGGCAGGATGCTGCTTGGACGTCCGGAACGTGTCCTCCAGGATCAGATCGGACTCGGCGAACCCCGCCGCGACGTCCCCCTGCCGGATCGAGGCCTGATAGTTCACGTTGCCCGACATGCTCTCCGGCGTGCGCTCGAAGAGCGTGACGTAGCTCTTCAACTCTTCGTGCACCCGAGGAGCGTCCGGCCGCAGTGCGTCGGCGGGGTCGAAGACCGCCGGGAGCTCCTCGTAGGCGACGTCGATCAACCGGATCGCTTCAGCGGCCGTCGCCTTGTCCACAGCAGCCACGGCGGCCAGCGGCTCGCCGATGTACCGGACCTTCCCCCTGGCCAGCATGCCCATGTCGAAGACGAGGGCGCCGTATCTCGCGTCGGGAACGTCTTCGGCCGTGATGACGGCCCTCACGCCCGGCAGTCTCTCGGCCCTGCTCGTGTCGATCGAGACGATGCGCGCGTGCGGGTGGGGACTGCGGAGGACTCTCGCCCAGAGCATGCCGGGAAGGTAGGTGTCGGTGGCGAACCGGGCGGCCCCCGTCGCCTTCGCGACGGCGTCGATCTTCGCCACTCTCTTGCCGACCACCGCGTAATCCATCCCCACACCTCCTCAGCCGGAGTGATCGGTCGTCGGTTGTAGGGTGGGCTCTGCCCACCATCCCGCCCCAGCGCCTTCCTACCGGGTGGGCAGAGCCCACGAACTGGTGGGCAGAGCCCACCCTACGGACTGATGACTGACAACTACCCGGCGCCTTTACTGACGACTGACAACTGATGACTGACAACTGCTTCCGGTTCGCCGGCGGGGCCCAGGATGAACTCGCACAGCATCTCGATCGTCTCTTCCATGCGGCGCTCCGGCCCGGTGAGCCTGGCGTGCATGGCGAAACCGTCGAAGGCCATCAGCAGGAAGTGCGAAAAGACGTCATCGTCGATGATCCACTGTCGGCATTCGGGCAGAATTCTCCGCAGGATGGCCGAGACCTTCTTCTCGCTCATGCCCAGGTTGCTCCCGTAGAACGCCCGGTCCGCGGGTCGGGTCGAGACCGCCTGGATCAAATTATTGGAAAAGCAGTGATCCTCTACCGGCAGGTCCCTCAAAATGGTGCTCAGCACCTTTCTGAGCTTCTCCCTTGGGCCCTCGATGGCGTCGACTTCCCTGTCGAGCGCTTCCAGTCGTTCGGCATACCAGGGCGTGTATATTGCGAAGAAGATGTCCAGCTTGGACGGAAAATAGTTGTAGATATTCGAAGTGGTAACGGAAGCCTGTTCGGCTATCTGCCCCACGGTCGTCTGATTGTAACCTTTCGACTCGAACAGCTCCTTTGCACCTGCCAGGATGGCATCCTGGATTTCGGGCTTTCTCACCTGCACCATGGCTCTCTCTCCCTCCAGGACCCCGTCAGGCGCGGGCGCTTCGAAGCGCCTTCTTGTCGATCTTCCCCACCGTGGTCTTCGGCAGCTCGGTCAAGATCTCGACCGACGTCGGCACCTTGTACTTGGCGAGATTCGAGCGGCAGTGGGTGAGGATCGCCTCCCCGGTGAGGGCCGCACCGTCGTTGGGCACGACGAAGGCCTTGATCACCTCGCCCCGATACGGGTCCGGGACGCCCACCGCCGCGGCTTCCTTCACGTCCGGGTGCGCGTAGAGCACCTCGTCGATCTCGCGCGGGTACACGTTGTAGCCGCCCACGATGGCCATGTCCTTCACCCGATCCCGGATCCAGATGTATCCGTCGGCGTCGAACTCGCCGACGTCGCCGGTGTGGAGCCAACCATCCCGGAGCGCGGCGGCGGTCTCCTCCGGCCGATTGCGGTAGCCCGACATGAGCTGGGGCCCCCGGGCTCGGATTTCGCCGATCTCGCCGATCCCGAGGACCTTCGTACCCGTCTCCACGTCGACGATCTGCAGCTCCGTCTGCGGCAGGACCGGGCCCGCCGAGCCTGGCTTGATCACCCCGCCTTCCGGCACGTAGGTGAGCACGGGGCCGGCTTCGGTCTGGCCGAAGCCCTCCAGGATCGGGCACCCGGTGAGCTCCTGCCAGAGCTTGAGCGTCTCGGCCGGAAGGGGCGCCGACCCCGAGTAGCACGCCCGCAAGGAGGAGAAGTCCCGCTCCTTGAACCCGGGGTACCCCATGAGGCCGATGAAGACCGTCGGCCCCGCCGGGAGGACGCTGATCCGCTCCGCCTCCAGCGTGTCGAGGACCGAGTCCGGCCGGTACCGGGGGAGGATCACGAGCTTCCCGCGGCAGTAGGCCGCGAGGTGCAGGCACATGGCGATCGCGAAGACGTGGAAGAGCGGCATCATGCACAGGATGCTCTCCGCGTCCTCGCGGGTGGGGAGCGACGCCTCGCGCTGGCTGATGTTGGTGGCCACGGCGCGATGGGTGAGGTTCACTCCCTTGGGAATGCCCGTCGTACCGCCGGTGTACTGGAGCGCGGCCAGGTCTTCGGGAGACGGCAGAGGCTGCGGCAAAGAGACGCTCCCGTCGTCCCGCCAGACGTCCAGCAGGCGCCCCCCGTTTCGCCCGACCTTGATACCGTGAGGGATCCTCAACTCGGCGATCACCGGTTCCAGGGTCGCGGCCACGTCCGGGTCGTAGACGACCACCGTCGGCTCCGCATCCTTGAGGATGTTTCGCAGCTCGCGGGCCGTGTAGATGGGATTGAGGGGGACCGTCTGGGCCCCGGCCGCGTGCACCGCGAACGTCGCCACGGCGATCTCGATGGAGTTGCCGCACACGATCGCCACCCTCTCGCCCCGGGCGCCCAGTGCCCGCAGCTCGTGGGCGAAACCGGCCACGCACCGGAGGTACTCGGCGTACGTCAGCTTCCTCCCTTCGCAAACCAGGGCGGGGGCCCCGCCGGACAGCTCGGCCGCCTCGGCGAGCATGTGGACGACGGTCTCGAAGACCTTGGGCAGTGGCTGTTCTCGCGACATCGGCCTTCCTCCTTCAACCCGTTCTATTGGTCTTGTTCGTTCTATTGGTCTTATTGGTTCCAACCATTGAACCAACGAAACAAATCAAACCAATAAAACCAGTCCTACAACCCGTTCCATTAGTCTTGTTCGTTCTATTGGTCTTAT
>JACRCS010000074.1 GCA_016218905.1 Deltaproteobacteria bacterium | reverse complement strand
ACTCCCGCCTTCCAGGACCTCTACCCCGACCACTGGGCGCACTGCTATGGCTGCGGCCGGCTGAACGAGCAGGGCCTCCGCATCCGGAGCTTCTGGGACGGCGATGAGACCGTCGCCACCCTCGTCCCCCGGCCGCACCACACCGCGGTCCCAGGCTTCGTCTACGGTGGATACATCGCGTCCGTCATCGACTGTCACTCCACGGGAAGCGCCGCCGCCGCCGCCCATCGGGCCGCGGGCGGGGACCCCTCGACGGGTCCCTACCCTCGCTTCCTGACCGGCACGCTCAAGGTCGAGTACTTGAAGCCCACGCCGATCGACTCTCCCGTCGAGCTCCGGTCGACGATCGTGGAGGTGAAGGGACGGAAAGTGACCGTCGAGACGACCCTCTCTTCCCGCGGCGTCGTCTGCGCCCGCGGCGCGGCCGTCCTCATCCAAGTCCCCGACACCTGGGAGCCGAAGGCCTGACGGAATCCTCCGCGGGCGCTGATTTGCGACCGCCCGCACGATCCGTTCCCCTATCCGCGGCGTAGGAGTGTGTCTCAGGGGATTGAATGGCTCGCGCAGGGCGTCTCGCCCTCGCCGCGACGGTCCTCTTCGCCGGGGGCGCGTCGTCCCTCTCCCATCCGGGGATGGGGCTCTTCAGCGTGAGCGTCCCGAGGGAGATGGTGACGGGCCCCGTCCTCATCAGGGCCCGCACCGAAGACGAGAGCATTCGCACCGTCCGGTGGACGGTGGACGACTGGTCGCGCAACACCCCGGCTCCGTTCGAGCTCGCTTTCGACGCCGGCCCGGTCCCGTACGAGAGGCGCGTCCTGGCGGTAGCGCTCGACAAGGACCGCCGTCCGCTCTACCGCCGGGAGGCGATCCTCAACCCCGGAGGCCGCCGGCTCGAGCTGGAGTTCCGCCGCCCCGTGGACGGACAGCGGACGTTCGGGGCCGTTCCCGTGGAGCTTCACGTACGCACGCCTGCCGACGACGAGCTCGCCACTCTCGAGCTCGAGGCGGACGGAACGGCCGTGGCCCTCGCTCCGGCCTCGCCCAGGACCTGGGTCGGAGAGGCGCACCTGCCTCCGCGGGAAGCCGCGTTCGTCGCCCGGCTCCAGACTCGACGTGGCCGGGAGCTGGATCGGACGGTCCTCGTGAACACGCCCGGCTTCGTGGCCTCGGCGGACGTCCACGTCGTCGACCTGCTCGTCGGCGTCTCCCGGGGCGGTCGGTCGGTGGAGGGTCTCGGAAAGGACGACTTCTCCGTCCGCGACGACAGGGGGACCTGTACGGTCCGAGACGCGCGGCTCCTGCGCGACGCCCCGCTGGCGATCGGCTTCGCGATCGACACGTCGATCTCGCTCCGCCACACGCCGGAGCTCCGGAGGGCGGCCGTCGAGGTCTTCGTGGAGCGCTGCTTTGCGCCGAACGACTCCGCATTCGTCCTCACGTTCGGACCGGCCGTGAGGATGTCTCTGGACTGGAGCCATTCGAAGGAGAGGCTGCGCGAGACGATCCTCGCACTCGAGGACTACCAGGTCTCCGGCACGGCCCTGTTCGAGGCGATCCAGCGGTCCCTCTACCAGCTCCAGGGAAGCCGCGGCGCCCGCGCTCTGATCCTCGTCACGGACGGCTACGACTACGAGGGCGACGTCACCGAAGAGGCCGCGCTCGCCTACGCCCGGCAGTCCGGTATTCAGATCTACGCCATCGGCCTGACGTCGACCGGGACGGACGGCGAGCGAGCCGTCGTCCTGCCACCCAACGAGAGAGTTCTGGAGCAGCTCGCCGCCGAAACCGGCGGACGCGTCTTCCTCGTGACCGACGCGAAGGACCTGCCCGACATCTTCCGGGCGATCGAGCGCGACCTGAGGGCCCAGTATCTCGTCTCGTTCGTCAGCGCCGCGCGCCGAACCGGGACGTTTCATCCGCTGGAGGTGAAGAGCCGAAAGGGACGCGTGAGGACCGCTGGCGGCTACTTCTACTGACCCCGGGGAGCGGGGTCTGGTCTGCACTCTACACTCTGCTCCGCGCGTCAACCGAATCAACGACGGACGCTCGCCCGGCCCGCTTACCCTACGATGCACCCGTGAGCGAGCCGCACGCATGAGCCCCCGCGTCCTTCTCATCGAGTGCACCGACCGCAAGGGACTCATCCACACCGCCACCGACGTCCTGCTTCGTCACGGCCTCAACATCGTCACGAACGACGAGTTCGTCGACGTGGAAAGCGGCCTCTTCTTCATGCGGACGGAGACGGAGGGCAACGGCGACACCGGGCCGATCTGCGATGAGCTCCGCCGGCTCCTTCCCGAGGGAGCCAAGGTCCGCTCCTCCCCGCAAACGGCGCGGCGGATCGTGGTCCTCGTCACGAAGGAATACCACTGTCTGGGCGACCTCCTCCTGCGTCACGCTCACGGCGACCTTCCGGCCTCTATCGAGGCGGTCGTCGGCAACCACGCCGTCCTCGAGCCCCTCACCCGCCGGTTCGACGTCCCGTTCGTCCTCGTCTCGCACGAGGGGCGAAGCCGCGAGGAGCACGAGGCGGCCCTT
>JACRCS010000805.1 GCA_016218905.1 Deltaproteobacteria bacterium | reverse complement strand
CGGCCCGGCTCGAAGATCTCCCCGCTCGCCGTCGGCAGGCCCGCGAAATCGGCGCCATACCAAGAGGCGAGGCCCCGCTCGACTCCTTCCCCCGCCAGGTCGCCCGCGCCCCTCACCGCGGGGCGCGAAGAACAGGAAGGAAGGAGCGCGGCGGCGATGAGGAGCGCCGTGGCGCCCAGGAGGTGCGCTCGTCCGGACGCTTGCCTCAGACCTTCACCTCGACAGGAGCGTCCGAGAGCGCCGGTGCGTTCGCGGAGAGAAGCGGGTCGACCTCGGCCGCAAGGAACTCCTCGACCTGCTCGGGGGCCCGTCCGACGAAGATGCGCGGGTCCGCCGCGGCGGCGACCTCCTCGCGCGTCATCCGGAAGGCCGGGTCGGCGGCGATCCGGTCGAGGAGGTCGTTCTCGCCCCCCTCGGCCTTCAGGCGGTCGCCGGCGGTCTGGTCGTAGACGCGAATCCTCTCGTGCAGCGCCTGCCGGTCGCCCCCCGTTTTCGCGGCCGCCATCAGGACGTTCTCGGTGGCGAGGAACGGAAGCTCCTCGGCGAGCCTCCTGCGGATCACCTCCGGGTGGACGACGAGGCCCGTGACGACAGCTTCCCAGAGAATGAGGAGGGCGTCGGCGGCGAGGAATGACTCGGCCAGGGCGAGGCGCCGGTTCGCGGAGTCGTCGAGCGTCCGCTCGAGCCATTGCGTCGCGTGCGTCCAGCTGCCGTTCTCGGCCGTCGTCAGGATCCAGCGCGAAAGGGAGTTCATCCGCTCGCACTTCATCGGGTTCCGCTTGTAGGGCATTGCCGACGAGCCCACCTGCTTCGCTCCGAACGGCTCCTCGACCTCCTTCATGTGCTGGAGGAGCCTCAGGTCGTGGGCGAACTTCGAGGCGGAGGCGGCGAGGCCGGAGAGGGCGCTGAGGACGAAAGCGTCCTGCTTTCGCGTGTAGGTCTGCCCGGAGATGAGGAGACGCTTCGGGAAGCCCGCCTTCTCGGCCACCCTCCGGTCGAGGAGCTCGGCCTTCGCGACGTCTCCGCCGAAGAGCATGACGAAGGAGGCCTGCGTTCCCGTCGCCCCCTTGCACCCGAGGAAACGGAGCTCTTCGGCGCGCCGCGAGAGCTCGTGGACGTCGAGGACGAGGTCCTGGATCCAGAGGCAGGCGCGCTTGCCGACCGTCGTCGGCTGGGCGGCCTGGAAGTGGGTGTAGCCGACGCAGGCGACGTCCTTCTGCTCGCGCGCGAAGGCGGCGAGCCGGGCGACGACGCGGACGGCGCGCCTTCTCACGAGAGCGAGGGCGTCGCGCAGGACGAGGAGGTCGGCGTTGTCTCCGACGAAGGCCGACGTCGCGCCGAGGTGGATGAAGGGCCTCGCCTCGGGCGCCACCTCGCCGAGGGCGTGGATCTGGGCCATCACGTCGTGCTTCGTGTCGCGCTCGTACCGGTCGGCCGCCTCGAGCTCGCCGTCGGTCGGGACGAGGTGGTCGCGGAGGGCGGTGATCGCGGCCTCGGGGACGGTCAGCCCGAGCTCCTTCTCCGCTTCGGCGAGCCAGAGCCAGAGTCGCCGCCACGTTGCGAACTTGTGCCGGGCCGAGAAGAGGGCCGACATCTCGGCCGAGGCGTATCGCCCCGTGAGCGGGTTCTCGTAGGAGTCGACGCTCAACCCTGGTCCTCGATGTCTTCGGCCTCGGGGACGCGGAAGTCCTTTACTTCGTCCGCGCCGCAGAGCGCGCAGAAGGCAGCCGAGATCTTCCCCTTCCGGTCCAGCTCGAAGGAGTAGCACGGGGTATCGCAGTTGATGCAGATGACGAACTCGACTTCCTCGCTCATCGTCGCCTCCGCTTGCTATTCTCCCGCGGCCGCCTCGGGGGTTCCACCATGCCGATCGCCGTTCATTCCGAAATCGGTCGTCTCAGGACCGTCGTCGTCCACCAGCCCGGCCGCGAGATCGACCGGATGACCCCCGGGATGATGCAGGATCTTCTCTTCGACGACATCCTGCACGGCGCGAGGGCACGGGAGGAGCACCGGCGGTTCCAGCAGGTCCTGAGGCTCTTCGCCGAGGTCCTCGAGGTCCAGGATCTCCTCGAGGAGGTCCTCGGCGATGTGGACCGCCGAAAGCTCGTCCTCGACGAGCTCTCCGCCACTCTCCGGCTGCCGGCTCCGGTCGTCGAGCGCCTCGCCGAGCTCGACGCCGAGAAGCTCGCGGCGGCGCTCGTGGAAGGGCTCGAGCAGCCGCATCCCGAGATCACCGGATCGATCGACTCTCTCTTCCTGCTGCCGCCGATCCCGAACTACTTCTTCCAGCGCGACCCGGTCATCCCGGTGGGAGACCGCCTCGTCCGTGGGTCGATGGCGACGCCCGCCCGGCTTCGGGAGCCTCTCGTCTCCGGCGCCGTTTTCGAGCACCACCCCCGTTTCGCCCGCCCGGACGGGATTTTCTGGTTCCACGAGTTTCGGGCGGCGTGGGGCAAGAACGTCTCGTACGCGAGGATGCGCCCGCACATCGAGGGAGGCGACGTCCTCGTCCTGCGAGAGGACCTCCTCGCCATCGGCTACTCCGAGCGGACCGAGGAGACGACGATCGAGCGGCTCTCGGAGGCGCTCAAGAAGGCCGGTTCGACGGTGCGGCACATCGTCGTCATGGCCATCCCCCACGAACGGTCCTTCATGCACCTCGACACCATCTTCACGCAGGCCTCCGAGGCGGAGTGCCTCTGCTACGCCCCGATGGTCGTGGCGGGCGGGGCCGAGGAAGCCGACGTCTACTCCATCGACCTGACGCACGAAGAGATCACCTGGACGCCCGAGAAGGACTTCCTCTCGGCCCTGAAGAAGCGGGGCCTCGACCTCGAGCCGATCCCCTGCGGGGGGAGCGACCCGATCGCCGAGCAGCGGGAACAGTGGACCGACGGCGCGAACGTCTTCGCCGTCGCTCCGGGGATCATCGTCTGCTACGACCGCAACGAGCGGACGGCCGAAGAGCTGGATCGGCACGGCTACGAGATCGTCCGGGACGAGGACCTTCTCCTTGGTCGGCGAGAGGTCGACCCGAAGAGCGGACGCAAGTACGCGATTCAGCTCTCGACGACCGAGCTGACCCGGGCCCGCGGCGGCCCTCACTGCATGACAATGCCCCTCGTGAGGGACCGGCTTCGCTGAAGCGCCGCGCTCTTCCGTGCGCCGAGCGCGCCTTCGCCGCCCTCCTCGCGGCGACTCTCGCCGCCTGCGGCGGCGGGAGAGAGTCGGGGCCTGCCCCGTTGCCCGCCTCGGGCGGCGCCGGGTTCGTTTCCCTCAACCGCGTTCCGCTGCGCACGGAGCCCAAGGCGGCGGGCGCGATCGTCGCGCTCCTGCCCCGTGGCTCGGAGGTGGAGCTGGGGTCGGTCGAGGAGTCCTTCACCCGCGCCGTCGCGAAGGGGGGGCGCTCCGGCTGGCTCGAGGCGGGGACGTTCGAGACCGCGCCCGAGCGGGAGGCGCGGGAGCGCCGGACCAAGGCCGTGGCCGACTTCGCGCCCATCGAAGGGCGGATCGTCGTCCCCTGTCCCATCTACCTCGCCCCCGACTTCGGCGCGGCGCGGTGGGGCGAGCTGGAAGAGGGCGACCCGGTCGAGGTCGTCCTCGCCGAGCACGACTTCCTTGGGGTGCGGCTCCTGGGGATCCCCCTCGCCTTCGTTCCCGCCCATGCCGTGCGGTACCTGGCTCCGCCTCGCCCAACGCCGGCCGTCCCCGAACGGGCCCCCGTCGAGTCGCAGGCGCGCCCGGTACCGGGAGGCGGCGAGACGTCTGCGGCTGCGGCCGGCGAGGCTTCGGAAACGGAAGCGGACTCGCCCGAGCCGTACCCGGCGCTCCCGGTCGGTGCCGAGCCACCGGTACTGAAGACGCGCGTCGAGCCGCACTACCCCTCGTTGGCCCGGAAGGCCGGGATCGAGGGGGAGGTCGTCCTCCAGGTTGTCGTGGAGCGGGACGGGACGATCGGGAGCGTCTTCGCGGTGCAGGAGGCCTCGATGGGGCTCACGGCGGCGGCCACCGATGCCGTCCGCCGATGGGTCTACACGCCCGCCCGGCTCGACGGGCGCCCCATCGCCGTCGTCAAGACGGTTCGCGTCCGCTTCACCCTCGCAGCCCCGTGACGACGGGAACGGGCACCCCGGCCCCTATAATCGTTGTGCAACTCTGATGTACGAGCTCGTCTACGAGGTCGAGGGGCGACCACAGCGCTACCGGATCACCGGACCGGAGGTCTTCCTCGGTCGGTCGAGCGAGAACGAGGTCGTCCTGAACGACTTCTCCGTCTCCCGCCGCCACGCGGTCATCCGACGGGAGAACGAGCGCTGGGTCATCGTCGACCAGAACTCGACGAACGGCGTGAAGGTCAACGGTCGCTTCGTGGCCTCCTCGCCGATCGCGCCCGGAGACGTCCTGACGGTGGGGACCTTCTCGCTCACCGTGAGGGAAGAAGAGCCTTCCGTGAGGCCGAAGCCGCCGGTGAGGAGCGTCGGGGATTCGTCTTCCACCTTCGTCCGTTCGATCGCCGACTTCAACCGCGACTTCCACCTCGAAGACTACGTCCCGGACGAAGAGGGCGAGCCCCTGACCCAGTCGGGCAAGCGCTCGACCTCGGCCGTAGCGCGGAGCAAGATCTTCGAGATCCTCGTCCAGGTCGCCAAGACCCTCATCCTCGCCCGCGAGGTCCAGGAGATCCTGGGCCGCGTCGTCGACCTTCTCTTCGAGCATCTCCCGGTCGAACGGGCCGTCGTCGTCCTCGTCGGCGACGAAGAGCGGCTCGTCCCGATGCTCGCGCGGCAGCGCGGGAAGGAGTCGGGCGACGCGGGGGAGAGCTTCTCCCACACAATCGTCGAGTCGGTGATCCAGAACCGGGTCGCCGTCCTCACCTCCGACGCCCTGGCCGACGGACGGTTCGAGGCCGGGCAGTCGATCCGAATCCAGCAGATCCGCTCGGCCATGTGCGTCCCGCTCTGGAACCAGGACCGCGTCATCGGGGCTCTTCACGTCGACACGCCCCTCCGGGCCGGGAGCTTCACCGCCGACGACCTCGACCTCCTGACCGCCCT
>JACRCS010000813.1 GCA_016218905.1 Deltaproteobacteria bacterium | reverse complement strand
GCAACGCACTATCTTCTCGACGCGTGGATATGGAAGGTGAGTCCCGAGAACGCGACGGCTTCCAAGGCGATCGGCCTCGCTCCCGCCGAGCCGTCCGCCGGCTCCGGCGCGGGATGACACCGTGAGTCCTCTCGGGATCCACCTTCTCCTCGACCTCGCGGGCGCCCCGTTCAGGACGCTCGACGACCCGTCCGTCGTCGAGGCGGCCCTCGTCGAGACCGTGGCCGCGATGGGCGCTCAGGTTTTGGGCGTTCACCTCCACCGCCTCGCGCCGCAGGGAATCTCGGGTGTCGTCGTCATCTCCGAGTCGCACCTGACGATCCACACCTGGCCCGAGCGCGGTGAGGCCGCTGTCGACCTCTTCACGTGCGGTGACGCGGCCCGGGCCAGGGTGGCCGTCGCGGCGCTCATCGAGCGCCTCGGTGCGACGGTTTCGACCCTGAGGGAGGTGTCGCGGGGCGCCGCTGGCTGAATTCGGACGCTTCCTCTGACCAGGGTGTCCTCGCCCGCTTCACGTACAGACGTTGCGTGCGCATCTCATAAGACAACAGGTTTACAGCCCCCCCGCCGCTCGACTAGGCTCGGCCGGATGCGGGGCGTGAGCCGAATTCGCGGCGGCGGTGCTGCGGGGCCCTTCCCGACGGCCAGATTGAGCACTGGACACGGAAGGCTCGTGAAGTGCGTCGTGGTCCTGGCCTGCACTCTCCATTTTGGGGCGGCCAGGGCTGGCGAGGTCGCCGCTTCCGGAGAGCCGGTCGGACTCCCCTCCCAGACCTTTCCTGATGTCGTTCTCGAGCCTTCCCTGTCACCACCGTTTCAGCTGAGCCTCGGTGCACAGGGTTTCCGGTTCCCGGAGTCGACCTTCGAAGAGGCCGAGCACAGGAACGCCAGCGACGAGCTGGCCGCGCTTCAAGGTTTCGAGCTGTTTCCGGAGCAGGACGACCCGACCCTTTCGAGATGGGTGCCGCCTTCTCTGACGCTGGCGACTTTTCCAGCTCGGCCCCCGCTCAGCGGGCTCCGGAACGCCGACAGGCGATTCGCCACCAAGGCCACCCGGAGCCTGCTCACCATCACGGGAATCGAGATCGCGAGCGGCGTGGCGCTGGCGTTTCTCCCCCAGAACTTCTCCCGATGGGACAGCGACGTCTTGAGCCGTGCCGGCGCGAACCTCAAGCGGGCCTGGACCAGGTCTCCTGTCTGGGACGACGACATCTTCTTCCACAACTTCATCGGACACCCCTACGCGGGCGCCTACTACTTCAACATGGTGCGCTCGCAAGGCGCGACCACCTGGCAATCGTTCGGGTACGCCGTCTTCCAGAGCACGTTTTGGGAGTACTGCCTCGAGGCCATGGCGGAGCAACCCAGCATTCAGGACCTCTTCATCACGCCCGTGGTGGGATCCCTGCTCGGCGAGCTCTTCCACAACTGGTCGCTTCACATCCTGCGTAAGGGATCCCTCAGCTTCGGCGAGAAGGCGCTCGTCTTCTTCCTGAACCCGGCCTATGTGGTGAACAACGGATTCCGCCAGCCGGAGTGAGGGGCGGTTGACCGCGGCCGGAAGTCATCGTTGCCGACATCCCGGGGATATCGCCCGACGAGCGCCACTGCCTCCGGCCCCGCCCTGCGCGTAGCGCTCAGTTCAATACACGATTTCACGCCTGGCACCGACTTCACTGGTCCCGACTTCACTTCCACTTTCACTCGACCTGAAACGACATCAGCTCGACCGGCGTTGTCGCGGTCGACACCTCCGCGCTGTCGCCGCTGAGGACCGTGTTCTGGTTGAGAGCGTGCGGCGCCGTCGTGGTCTGGACCACGAAGTAGTAGGGCGTCAGCGGCGCCAGGCCGGTGACCGCCAGCGACGTCGCCGACTTGTCCACCGTCACGGTGGCGAATGGTGTGTACGGGCCGCCGGAGACCGTCGAGGTGAAGACCTGGTAGTTGCCCGGGTCCGCCGTGTAGGTGATCGGCGCCCAGTTCACGGTCACCTGCGACCCGGTGATCCCGCTGACGCTCAGGCCTGTCACCGGAATCGTCTGCGTGCCCTGCCAGTCTCCGCCGCTCTGCTTGGAGTTCAGGAACGCGATGAGCGACGCGTTCGTCGAGGAGAGGGCGTTCCAGCGGAGGTCGAGCCCGTTGCCAGCATTCAGATTCGTCAGCGTCCCCAGGGAAGGGTCGACCGACCCAATCAATTGGTTGGAGTCGAGCGACAGGTAGACGAGAGCGGTGTTGGCGCCGAAAGACGGGACCGTCCCGCTGAGCTGGTTCTTCTGGAGGTACAGGACCTGGAGAGCGGTGTTGGCGGCAAAGGACGGGATCGCCCCGCTGAGCTGGTTGTCGTGGAGGTACAGGTTCCTGAGAGCGGTGTTGGCGGCAAAGGACGGAATCGCCCCGGTGAGCTGGTTGCTCGAGAGGTGCAGGATCTGCAGAGCGGTGTTGGTGGCGAAAGAGGGGATCGTCCCGCTGAGCTGGTTGCTGTAGAGGACCAGGACCCTCAGAGCGGTGTTGGCAGCGAAGGACGGGATCGTCCCGCTGAGCGGGTTGCTGTTGAGGTACAGAAACTCGAGAGCGGGGTTGGCGGCGAAGGACGGGATCGTTCCGGTGAGCTGGTTGTCGGAGAGCTCCAGGGCTGAGAGAGCGGTGTTGGCGGCGAAAGACGGGATCGTCCCGCTGAGCTGGTTGTTGTGGAGGTCCAGGGATGAGAGAGCGGTGTTGGTGGCGAAGGACGGGATCGTCCCGCTGAGCTGGTTGAAGGCCAGGTCCAGAGTCTGCAGCCCTACGAGGTTTCCTATCGTTGCCGGGAGCGGACCGACCAGGTTGTTGAAGTTGAGGGTTGTGTCGAGCACCGTCGTCTGCGCTCCGTCGCAAGTGACGCCGAACCACGTGCACTCCGTGCCCACGACGCCATTCCAGTTTGTGCTGAGCGCCCAGCCGGCGCCGTTCGTGCTCGTGTAGAGATCCAGGAGGGCCTGCCGCTCGCTGGCGGGGATCGCGGCGCGCGCCGCGCCGGA
Source organism: Deltaproteobacteria bacterium (assembly GCA_016218905.1). The sequence continues at coordinate 1,078 of JACRCS010000813.1, read as the reverse complement.
AGCGAGGACGAGGACGAAGAGGCTCCAGCGAGCGCCTCGCACCAAGCCGTGGCAACCGATGGGAATACTCATGAAACGTTCCTCCCGTAGCTGTGAGCGAGAGACCCGACCACCCTAGATTCCGGCACGGCGAAGGACCATCGTCGCGACAACCGCCAGTGCGGCGGTCATCACGGCAAGACCCCAGCTCGAGAGCGTCGGGATCGTCGCGGCGTCCGGCCCGGCGGCGTCTCCGGCAGTGACGTAGCGGATGTCGTCCACGCTGAACGAATCGTCGATGATGCCGAAAGAGCCCGCCTCCTCGATCGTCACTGAGGTGATCTGCGCCCCGGGGTCGGTGAAGCCGAAGAACATCATTCCGCCGTTGGCGTCCGGCGCGCCCACGAGCGTGTACTGCTGGGAAGAGCCGTCGTTGAACCTCGCGACGAGGGAGGAACCAGCGACCCCTCCGGTTCCCACGCCGCCGATGTAGGCCCCGAATGCCTGGACGGGCGAGGGGAAGCTGTAGGTGACGCTTGCGGGCGAGGCGGCGTTGTTGATGTCCAGCTCGAGGTACTTCGACCCGCCCGCCGTCACGTTGAAGCCGTAGTTGTAGTCGCCCGGCGCGCTCGTGATGCCGGTTGTGCCATGCGTAAACGCACCAGTGAGGAGCGCGGTGACGCCTCCTCCGAGGGAAAGGCTCGAGCTGTAGGCCGGTACGCTGACCGGCAGCGGCTCGAACGTGATCAGGTTCGGGGAGCCGAGCGCACCGGCCGCGAAGTCGAACGCGGCCGCCTGCGCATTCGAGCTCGGGAGGGGCGAAGCCGGTCCCGCACCCGCGTCGAGACCGTAGTAGGTCGTGATCGCGGCGCCGGCCGGCGACGTGGCCAGCAGCACCAGGACCGCGACGACGAAAAGCTTCCATCTCTTTCGCATGGACAGGTCCTCTCTTGTGCCCGCCGAGCGGAGCACTGTTCGGAAACTCGACCTCAAACTCGACCTCCGCCTCAGCTCCCCGGGGCCCCGCTCCGCCGAAACAGATCGGCGCTCTCCAGATGGGCGAGGTCTCCCTTCATGCATCCAAGCGGATTCCGAGGTC
>JACRCS010000802.1 GCA_016218905.1 Deltaproteobacteria bacterium | reverse complement strand
GCTCGGGTCGGTTGCGTGCGCCTTCGGTTCCGCAGTTGGCCCCAGAGTCGAAGGGGCGGGCTTCCGGCAGGAGCCCGCCTCCCTCTAAAAGACTGACGCTACTTGTCGTGCCCGGTGAGTTTGCGCAGGGTCTTGACCTGGTCCGGAACCTTCTTCTCCAGATCCTCCCAGACCGCGCTGTCAGCTGCTTCGATGTACTTCCTGGTGTCCTCAGGGGAGAACTTGAGGCGCTTGACTCCAAGCTTTTCGAGTTCCCTCTTCTCCGCCTCGATCGCCTTTTCGAAGTGGACCTTCATTTCCGGCTCGAACTTGACCGTGATATCCATGATCTTGTCTTGTGCATCTTTGGGAAGCTTGTTCCAGGCCTCCAGATTCATCAGGAAGAAGACGTTTTGCCTGGCGTAGAAGGGGATGTCGATCACGTACTTGGTCGATTCGATCCATCCCATGTCTCTGGCGCCGATGGTGGGCCAGCCGAATCCCTCGACCATGCCGCGCTGCAGCGCGGTGTAGGTCTCACCGGGTTCAATCGTCACCGGGGCCATCCCCAGCTTCTTCATCATCCGGTCGTAGTTGGCGGTCGTTCTCATCCTGCGGCCCTTGAGGTCGTCCAACTTCGCTACGGGCTTGCTCACGTAGAGGTAGAAGGGATCGTAAAGCCACGTCCCCAAAGGCACCATGTTGATCTTCTTGTGTCTCTCGACCAGGTAATCGTAAAGCCCGCCCTTCTCTCTCTCATGCTTGAAATCGAGCCGCGACAGCTTGATGGCATCCCCCTCCGGGAGGAGGCTGTTATAGAACGCAGCAGGCAAGAAGGCGAGTTGGAAGATGCCTTTGCGCAACGCCTCCGGCTGGTTCAGGCCGGACATGACTTCAGGCCCTCCGACCCAGGTGATCTTGGCGGTGCCTTTCAGGGCGGCGTTTACTCGCTCGAGCCAGACCGGGATCATGACGCAAAGCTTGTGGTCCTTCGGGAGGAAGGAAATGGCCTTGATTTCCGTCTCTGCGCTCGCAGAGAGGGGTGCCAGGAAAGCAATGGCCGCAATGACGATTCCGAGGATTCCTGACCAACTCTTCTTCTTCATTGCCGGTTCTCCTTTCGTTTGTCGACGCGGGGCAGAAGGCGCGAAATCAGTGTCTTCCCGGTGTGCTGTTTGGCGCGAGGGACGGCAGGCCGAGCGACGCCAGCTTGATCTGGGAGAGGTCGCGCTTCTTGTCGTTCTTCGCTGACGGAGAGGTGTCGGGCGAATTCTCCTGTTTGCGTCTAAAATAGGCGAAGAGACGTTTCTTGGCTCCCTCCAGATGCTCCCGCATGAGAAACTCGCTTAAAGCAGCGTTGCGGACCTTTAGGGCGTCGATGATCTGCCGGTGCTCGAGCACGGAGATGACCAGCTGATCCGGAATCTCTTGGGGGAAGAGTCGGCCAAGTTGGTCGACCAGGCGGCGAAAGTTCGCCCGCACATCAATGAGATAGGAATTCTGCGTCGCCTCTGTAATGAGCCAATGGAACTGGTAGTTTGCCTGGAACAAGAGCTCTGAGTTGGTCGTCTCCGAGGCCTTCTCAAACACAAAGTTGTATTCATCGAGCTTTCTGATTTCATCATCGGTGATGTGGTCGCACGCAAGACGGCAGGCCGCTCCTTCCAGAACGACCAGGACGTCGTAGATATCCACCGCCTGCTGGAGTGAAAGCTCGACCACACGGGCTCCCGCCGCCGGGATGATCTTGAGGAACCCTTCCATCTCCAGCTGGTTCAAGGCCTCACGAACAGGTGTGCGGCTGACCTGGAAACGTTCGCAGAGGGCAGCCTCCGTCAGGTGCGCTCCGGGCGGATACTCGCCCTGAGTGATCGCATGCCTCAGTTCGCGGATGACCCTCTCTTTCAGGCTCGGCAAAGAAAACATCCTTCCGCCGAAATCGGCGAGCTCGTCCCGGCCGCTCTTCCGTCCGTTGTCCCTGCGGCAGCCTCCGCGGCTCCGCCCGGACCGTCCGTCTCCTCGATCGCGGGCTGAATTGTATACAGCGCTCGACGGCGTGGCAAGGGGTATTTTGTGGCAGTAACAAATGAGGTTTCTATGTCGCCGGGTTCGCCTCTTCCAGCGTTATAGGCACCCTGCGGCCGGTTTGCGCCACGGTGGCTCCGCCGCTCGTCACCCCCATGTGCCTGGATGGGGGTCGTATATCTACAAAATTGAAAGTCCGTTGTCCAGCCTAGGTATACAAAAATGAAGGCTGCGCGGCGTCGGAGAGGACACGGTCGGGCAGGAACGGAGTTCGGCGAAGCCTGCGTTCCTGCCGCAGAGCCGAAATAACCAGGCTCCGGCGCGCTCAAAGACCCGGTCGGCGCGTCAGGGCGAGGCGGGCCGGCTGCCGTCCCGCGACCGGGCCCTTGGGAAGGTTACGTATACAATGGATGACCTAGGACAGACAGGCTGAACCCCCTCGAGCGATCAGCCTCTGCGCCTTTGTGCGTCCACCGGCCGACAGACCTTACAAATACGTCGTCAGTTCGTCCGAGCCTGGTCTCGCCGGCGCATTTTCGTGCCTTGACAGGGTCACAAAATCGTATACAATCCGCGTCACCGTGTTGAGGCACGTGGGGTCGGCCGACAGGGTGGGCCGACGAACACGCAAGACCTACCCTGCGGGGCAAGGAGTTCGGGATGCGAATCGCGATCGATGTAGGGGGAACCTTTACGGACGTCATTCTCGTCGATGAAGGAACGGGAGCCTTTCATTACGCGAAGACCCCCACGACGCACCGCGACCTGGCGCAGGGCGTCCTTCAAGGGCTCGAGGAGATTCTCGGAATCGCCGGAAAGGACGTCCGCGGCCTGAACTACCTGATCCACGGGACGACCATCGGCACCAACGCGATCGTAGAGGGCAAGGGCGCGAAGGTAGGTCTCCTGACGACGAAAGGCTTCGAGGACGTTCTCGAGATCCGGAGAGTGGCAAGGCCCAAGGAGGCCGCCTTCGACTTCGAGGTAGACAACCCGCCCCCGCTCGTTCCCCGGTACCTGCGCAAGGGCATCGTGGAGCGCATGACGAGCAAGGGGAAGGTGCTTACTCCCCTCGACGAGGAGTCGGTGCGGTCGGCGGTGGCGTCTCTGCGGGAGGAGGGCGTCGAGGCGATCGTCATCGCGCTTCTGTTCTCCTTCCTCAATCCCGAGCACGAGCAGCGCGTAGCGGAGATCTGCCGAGCGGCCTTCCCCGCGGCCCTCATCTCCCTTTCATCGGAGATCTGCCCCGAGTTTCGCGAGTACGAGCGCACCTGCACCACCGTCATGAACGGTTATCTGGGGCCGGTCATCCGCCGGTACATGGACAACCTCATGGGCCGGTTACGCGAGAAGTACGGTGACGTCCGGCTCCACATCATGCAGAGCAGCGGCGGCTCCATGCCGGCCGAGGTGGCGCGGGACCATTCCGCCCATCTCATCAACTCGGGTCCCGCCGGCGGCGCCATGGCCGCCGCCTTCGTCAGCAACCTGATCGGACAGCCGATGGCCATCGGCGCGGACATGGGGGGAACGACCCTCGACATCTCCATCATCGATCAAGGGATGCCGAAGACGACGACCTGGGGGGGCGTGACGGAGTACCCCATCAAGCTGCCGATGGTGGACCTGAAGACCATCGGCGCCGGGGGCGGAAGCCTGGCCTGGATCGATCCGGCAGGGATCCTCAACGTCGGCCCGCAGAGCGCGGGCTCGAATCCCGGCCCGGCCTGCTACGGCTGGGGAGGCACGCTTCCGACGGTCACGGACGCGAACCTCGTGCTGGGCCGTCTCAACCCGCGCTACTTCCTCGGAGGGAAGATCCCCCTCTACCCCGAACGGGCAGACAGGGCCATTCGCGAGCACGTTGCGGAGAAGATGGGGATCTCCGTCGAAGAATCGGCCCTCAGCATCATCCGGATCGTCGACGCGAACATGGCCAAGGGGATCAGCGGGGTCTCCGTCCAGAGAGGCTACGACCTGCGCGAGTTCATCCTCATCCCCTTCGGAGGCGCGGCGGCCAATCACGCGGTGGCGCTGGCGGAGGATCTGGGCATGCGCAAGGTCGTCGTGCCCCCGATGTGCGGGAACTTCTCGGCCGTCGGGCTGGCCGTGGCCGACATCCAGCACGACTACGTCAAGACGCTGATGGCGCGGCAGCAGGAGCTCGACCTGGCCGAGCTCTCGAAGACCTTCCAGGCTCTGGAGCGGGACGGAGTCGCCCAGCTTCGGGCCGAACACGTCAAGGAGGAGGACATCCACATCGAATGGTCGGCGGATCTTCGCTACGAAGGTCAATCCTGGGAGCTGAACACGCCGATCCCGAGGAGCTCCGGTCTCGCAGACCGGGAGTTGGAGGCCATCGTCTCTTCCTTCCACGCCCTTCACCACGCCGTCTACTCCTACAGCGAACCCCGCGAGACGGTGGAGTTCGTGAACCTGCGGGTGAAGGCGGTAGGCCGAAACCCACGCCTGACGCTGCCGAGGGAACCCCACGCCCCCGCCGCCCCGTCTCAGGCGCTCAAGGAGAAGAGGCCCGTCTGCCTGACCGGTCAGGGGTTCCTGGAGATCCCCATCTACGAGCGCGACCGGATCGGATGCGGCACGGCCGTCGAGGGTCCCTGCCTGATCGAAGAGCAGATTTCGACGACCCTCATCCCGGCCGGCTGGACGGGAGAAGTGGACGCATACCGAAACATCATCATCGTGCCCTCGAACGAGGGGTTGGCTGTTAGCGCTTAGCTTTTAGGAGTTAGTTCTTGGCTGATGCCTAATCGCTAATAACTAATAGCTTAACAACGGAGGACCCATGGCCTTTTCTGCTGATCCGGTAACCATGCAGGTGATCCGCTACGGCCTCGAGGCCATAGCCGACGACATGGGCTACAATCTCATGCGCATGGGCAGGACGACCATCGTCAAAGAAATCATGGACATCAACTGTGCCGTTCTGGACGCTGCCGGAGGGATCCTCGCCCAGGCGCATCTGTGTCCCCTGATGCTCTTCAGCCTCCCGGAGACGGCCGCGCACCTGCTGGCGCGCGTCCAGGACCTCGAAGAGGGCGACGTCATCATCAGCAACGACCCCTATCTGGGCGGGCAGCACCTGCTCGACATGCACTTCCTCTCGCCGGTGTTCTTCGAGGGGAAGAGGATCGGCTTCGTGGCCAACATCGCCCACCAGCTGGACGTGGGGGGAGCGGTTCCCGGCGGTGTGGCGGGCGGGCTCACGGAGATCTACCAGGAGGGGCTCCGCGTCCCCCTGATCAAGCTCTACCGGCGCGGCCAGGAAGACCGGCAGATCTTCGAGTTCATCGGCCGCAACATCCGGATTCCGGAGAAGACGCTGGAGGACTTCCGGGCCCAGGCCGCGACGACCTTCGGCGGGGTGAAGCGCGTGAAGGACCTCGTCGCCAAGTACGGACCCGAGACCTTCGACAAATGCACGGCCATGCTCCTCGACTACGGGGAAGACCTGATGCGCCGGGCGATCCGCGCCATGCCCGACGGCGACTACTCGGGCGTAGACTTCATCGACGACGACGGCTGCGGAAGCGACCCGTACAAAGTCCAGGTCAACGTCCACATCCAGGGCGATGAGATGGACATCGACTTCGACGGGACGAGTCCGCAGGCCCGGGGCAACATCAACTGTCCCTGGTCCTGCACGAAGGCCGGCGTCTACTACCCCATGATCGGCATCGTCGATCCCTACATGGTCGTCAACACGGGCAGCTTCCGTCCCATCCGCGTGCAGAGCGAGGAGGGCTCGCTCACCAACCCCCTGCCTCCGGCCGGCGTGACCGCCCGCAGCCAGACGATGACCAAGATCACCGAGGCCATGCTCAAGGCCATGAGCCCGGTGGTTCCGGAGCGGGTCGTCGCGGGGAGCCACGGTCAGGCCTGCACCTGCAGCTTCACCGGGATCCACCCCGAGACGAAGCGGCGCTTCAGCTACGTCGAGATCCAGGGCGGCGGAGCGGGGGCGCGGCCCACGAAGGACGGGCCGGACGGTCAGGATCTTCACCTGGGCCGCTTCATGAACACCCCGGTGGAAGCGGTCGAGCTCGAGTACCCGGTGACAGTGGAGCGCTACGAGTTCATCCCGGACTCCGGGGGAGCCGGGAGATCCCGCGGAGGGCTCTCGCTTCGCAGGGACATCCGTTTCCACACGGATGTGACCTGGGCCCGCTACTCGGATCGCCAGAAGTTCGCTCCCCAGGGACTGTTCGGGGGCAAGGAGGGCAGCCGCGGCGAGCTCATCCTGAACCCCGAGACCGAACAGGAAGAGCGACAGAAATCGAAGGGGGTCACCCAGATCCCGGCGGGAAGCGTGCTGAGCATCCGGTTACCCGGGAGCGGCGGCTACGGCGATCCCTGCGATCGGGAGGCCGAGCAGGTCCGGTGGGACGTGGTCAACGGCAAGGTCGGACCGGGAATCGCGAGAAGGGACTACGGCGTCGCCTTCAACCCGGACGTGACGATCGACGAGCGAGAAACCGAGCGGCTGCGACGCGCGGCGAGACAGGGAAGAGCGGATGGAGCCGTCCCATGATCCGGGGCCTCGGAGTGCACTTCGCCGGCCTCGGTTTGGAGAGCCCGTGCATCGTCGCTTCCAGCGTGCTCACCGGCGACCTCACGCGGATTCGGAAAGCCGCGGCCTCCGGCGCCGGTGGGGTCAGCACGAAGATGGCGATGGTGGGGGAGCGGCGTCAGTCCCATCCCGACGTGATCCTCCGGCCGAGAGGAGGGGGGATCGTCTCGCCGGGGGACAAGAGGCTCTCCCTGGAGGAGGCCTCTTCTCTGGTCGAGCAGCTCAGGAGCGGGACGCGCCTCACGGTCTTCGCGAACTTGCTGGCGCCGGCCGAAGACGAGAGCGCGTGGCAAAAGGGCGCGGCTCGCCTCCAGGAAGCTGGGGCGCACGCAATCGAGCTGGATATCTCGTGCCCAAACCTGCCGGGGGTCACGTCGGGACGGTCCATCGCCCAGTGCCCGATAGAGTCGGAGAGGATCACCCGTGCGGTCCGGTCGGCGGTGACGGTCCCCGTTTTCTGCAAGCTCACCGCGCAGGTGGCGGACATCGCCGAGGTGGCGCGGGCCTGCGAGGGCGCAGGAGCGGATGGCATCGTCGCGATCAACGGTTTTCCCGCCGCCCCCGAGATCGACATCCGCCGCGCGGGCAAGGCCGGCTACCTGACCTCCGAAGTCCACTCCCTCGGTACGCTCACGGGATCCCCGCTCCTCCCCCTCGCCTGCCGGGCCGTCGCCGACATCGCGCGGAGCGTCTCCATTCCGGTGGTGGGTTCGGGTGGGGTGACCACCTGGGAGGAGGCCGTGCAGCTGATGATGTGGGGCGCGAGCGCGGTCCAGATCTGCACGGCCGTGCTCGTGCGCGGGTTCGCCATCCTGGATGAGATCAACCAGGGCATGGAGGCCTTCATGGCGGAGATGGGTTACGCCTCGCCCGCCGAATTCGTCGGCGCCGCGCTGAAACACGTGGTCGCTCCCGGCGAGATCCCGCGCCGGAGGGTGAAGCTCTCCGTGGACTCCGAGAGGTGCACGCTCTGCAGGCGCTGCCTCCGGCCGGGAATCTGCCTGGCCCTCTCCGAGTCGCAAGAACGGATCGTGCTCGACGACGCGCAGTGCCTGAACTGCGGCGTCTGCATTCAGCTCTGCCCCCAGAAAGCCATTTCCGCCTCCGGAAAGGAGTGAACCGATGGCGAAGAACGAGTTTCCAGGTGCCACGCACAAAGTGACCGCTACCGTCGTCGAGAAGGAAGGGATCTGCATGGCTGGACTCAAGGTCGGCGACAAGATCGTCTTTCGCATTCCGCGGATCGACCTGCGGGAGACCGACGGCCTCTGCATGAACGCGCTCGCCTGTCTGACGCCGTACGTGCGCCAGTGGTCGACGGCGCCTCTCCCCCAAAACGCCAGACCCTACATCTGCTGTTCGGACCCGGGACCCGAAAAGGGCGGTCACGGGCATTTGGTCTTCCGCCTCGAGCAGGAACCCTTGAAAAAGGAAAAAGAACAGCAGGCGTAACGAGGAAGGAGAGGCGAACGTGTTCGAGTCTCTGCGAGAACACGGCGGGCGGGAAGGGGTCCCGCGCGCACCTCCAAGAGCTCAGAGGCCGCAGCCAGGACCTGATGCGGGGAATTGTCGCAACTCGCGACTCGAAACCCGCCCCTCGGTTCGGTAGAATAGGCGGCCACCGTCCCCCCCTTGCCTGAGTGACCATTGGTCAAGACCGGCCTCGAAATCCTCGCCTCCGAGCCGCGGAGGTGGCTTCCTCGCGGTGCCCGGGTGGGGCTCCTGCTCAATCCCGCGAGCCTCGACTCGCGCCTCGCGTGGAGCCGGGACGTGTTGCGGGAGGCGATCGGCGGGGATCTCGGCGCGCTCTTCTCTCCCCAGCACGGCATCTTCTCCGACGTCCAGGACAACATGGTGGAGTCTCGCCACGGCCGCGACCGGCGGACGGGGCTGCCCGTGTGGTCGCTCTATTCGGAGACCCGCAAGCCCACGGGGGAGATGCTCGACGGAATCGACGTCCTCGTCGCCGACCTCCAGGACGTGGGCACGCGCGTCTACACGTTCGTCTGGACCCTGCGGCTCGTCATGGAGGCGTGCGGCGAGCGGGGAGTGCGGGTGGTCGTGCTCGACCGTCCAAACCCGCTCGGCGGGGCCGCGGTGGAAGGGAATCGGCTCGTTCCGGAGTGCGCCTCCTTCGTGGGCCTCGATCCCGTACCGATGCGCCACGGCATGACTCCGGGCGAGCTCGCGCTCTGGTTTCGGGGGGAGCGCGGCGTCTCCTGCGAGCTCTCCGTCGTGCCGCTGGAGGGGTGGCGCCGGGAGATGCTCTGGCCCGAGACGGGCCTCCCGTGGGTGATGCCATCGCCCAACATGCCGGTCTTCGAGACCGCCCTCGTCTATCCGGGTACCGTGCTCTTCGAGGGGACGACGGCCTCGGAGGGTCGAGGGACCACGCGGCCCTTCGAGATCGTGGGGGGGCCCTGGGTCGACGGCGAGGCGCTGGCGGAGGAGCTCCGCCGGACGCCGTTACCCGGAGCTGTCTTTCGGCCGGTCGGGTTCCAGCCGACCTTTCAGAAGTGGGCGGGGCGGCCGTGCGGGGGCGTGCAGATCCACGTGACCGAACCGCGGGCGTACCGGCCCTACCGTACGGGGATCGCGCTGCTGGGGCTCCTCTGGAGGAGGTACCGGAGCACTGGCTTCGGCTGGCGGGAGCCGCCCTACGAGTACGAGAAGGAGCGGCTGCCGATCAATCTGCTCCTGGGCGACGAGCGGGTGCGAGAAGAGCTCGAGGCCGGTTGCACCGCGGAGGAGCTCGAGTCCGGCTGGGCGGAGGGCCTCTCGGCGTGGGAGGAGGAGAGGGCGCCGTATCTGCTGTATGGGTGAGGCGAGTCGTCGGTCGTAGGGCGGGGCTTGCCCCGCCGAAATTCGTCGACGAGGGGGCGTCGGGGCAAGCCCCGACCTACTCCATCGTTAACGGGTAACAGCTAGATCGCGCACCGGGATCTGCCGGATCTCCGCGACGCGGCGCCAGACGGTCTCGCGGCGGCGGGCCCGGAGGGGCTGCCGATCGGCCCAGTAGGTGAAGGCGGCGCGGACCTCCGGTCGGCCCATCTCCTTCCACCAACCGAGGAAGTCGTCGGCGAGGATGTAGGGCAGCGCTGTGTCTCTCTTCATGGCGCGCTCGTTTGCCAAAGGGCGAAAAAGACTTCTATGGGTCTTCGGTAGCCTGCTACGGGGACGGAGCCGGAAAGGCCGCGCCTGGCGGCCTCCGCCGGGCGGGATAATTCTACGGCAATTGTACGGGATGACGGCGCAATGTTCAATATGGCCGAAGAAGTTTCAGAAAGAGCAAATAGGCCCCTCCACGTCCACTTCGTCGGGATCTGCGGCACCGCGATGGCAGCCGTGGCCGCCGAGCTGCACGCCCAGGGCTGCCGCGTGACAGGCTCCGATCAGGGCGTCTATCCGCCGATGTCGACGTTCCTCGAAGAGGCGGGGGTCCGGGTCACGGACGGTTTTGCGGCGGAGAACCTCGTGCCGGCGCCGGATCTGGTGGTGGTCGGGAACGCCGTCTCTCGCGGAAACGCCGAAGTGGAGGCGGTGCTCGAGCGGGGCCTCCGCTATTGCTCTCTGCCCGAGCTCATCCACTGGCGGTTCCTGCCCGGGAAGCGGAGCCTGGTCGTCACGGGCACCCACGGCAAGACGACCACCGCGGCGCTCTCCGCCTGGCTCCTCCAGGCCGGCGGAGCGCAGCCCTCCTGGCTCGTGGGCGGCGTTCCGGTGGACCTCGGCCGGGGCTTCCACCTGGGCGAGGGCCCGGCGTTCGTGCTCGAGGGGGACGAGTACGACACGGCCTTCTTCGACAAGCGCGCGAAGTTCCTCCACTACGCGCCCCACGTGGTGATCCTGAACAACCTGGAGTACGACCACGCCGATATCTACGAGGACCTGGAGGCCATTCGAAAGTCCTTCCGGCAGCTCCTCCGCGTCGTGCCGCGCTCGGGACTGCTCGTCGCGAACGCCGACGACCCGGAGGTGCGCGCGCTCCTTCCGCTCGCTCCCTGCCCGGTGGTGACGTACTCCGTCCGCGACGAGCGGGCGGACTGGTTCGGCGAGGGGCTGCCCGGGCGCGTCCGCGTCCGCAGGCCCGACGGCCGGCGCGCCGAGCTCCGGCACGGGCTCGTGGGGCGGCACCAGCCGTGGAACGTGCTCGCCGCCCTGGCCGCGGCGGAGGCCTTCGGCGTCGACCCTGGGGCGGCCGAGCGCGGGCTCGCCTCCTTCGCCGGAGTGAAGCGGCGGGCCGAGCTCCGCGGCGAGGCGAGGGGCGTGCTCGTCTACGACGATTTCGCCCACCACCCGACCGCCATCCGGAGCACTCTCGAAGGCTTCCGGGACACCTATCCCGATCGCCGGCTCTGGGCCGTCGTGGAACCGAGGTCCAACACCATGCGCCGGAGGGTCTTTCAGGACGCCCTGGTCGACGCCTTCGGCTCGGCCGACGAGGTTTGCTTTCGGGCGGTCCCCAACCCGGAGAAGGTGCCGGACGGGCGAATCCTCGACCTCCAGGGTCTCGCCTCGGCGCTCCGGGCCCGCGGCCTCCCCGCACGGGTCTTTCCGGACGCCCGCGCCATCGTGGAGGAGATCGTCCCGCGGCTCGCCGGCGGCGACGTGGTCGTGGTCATGTCGAACGGCGGCTTCGAGGGCATCCACGAGATGCTCCTGGCCGCCCTGCGGGGCCGGTGAGCCGTGGCGCCCGAGGCGGCCGTCCGCTTTCCGGAGCGCCTGAGGCCGGGCGACACCGTCGCGCTGGTGGCGCCGGCCGGTCCGGTTTCGGCCGAGAGGGTGGAGGGTGCCGTGGCGCTCCTCTCCGCTCGCGGCCTGCGGGTCCGCGTCCGGGAAGACATCACGGCGCGGCGCGGCTACCTCGCCGGTTCAGATCGGCGCAGGGCCGAGGAGCTCCGCGACGCGCTCGCCGACCCCGGCGTGAGGGCGGTCTTTCTCGCCAGGGGCGGCTACGGGACGCAGAGGATCCTCGCCGGGGCGTTGCCCGACGCCGGGGTTGCGCCCAAGCCCGTGATCGGCTTCAGCGACAACACGGCGCTCCTGAACGCGCTTCGCCGGGAGCTCGGCTGGGCGGTCGTCCACGGGCCGCACCCGCGGAACGAGCGGCCCGAGGAGCTCGACCGCGTGCTCGCCTGCCTCGGCTACTGGGGGGAACCCGAGAGGCCCTTCTTCGACGGGCTGTCGCTGCTCTCCCCGCGGCGAACGGCCGCCGTCGAGGGCGAGGTCGCCGGCGGGTGTCTCTCCCTCGTCACGAGCTCCATCGGGACCCCCTACGCGCTCGACTGCGCCGGGAAGATCCTCTTCCTCGAAGACGTGGGCGAGCCCGCCTACCGCCTCGACCGCATGCTCCTCCACCTTCGGGCCTCCGGGGCGTCGGAGGCAGCGGCGGCCGTCGTGTTCGGCTGCCCGGAGGAGTTCGGGCCCGAGGACCAGGCGGGAGAAGTCGCGGAGCTCCTGGCGGAGTTTGCCTCGGCGGCCGCGGTACCGGTCCTCTCGGGGCTCGCGTGCGGCCACGGGAAGAAGAACCAGCCGCTCCTCCTCGGCCCGAGGGCGCGGCTCGAGCCGGCGGCGGGAACCTTGACCTTCCTCGAAGCGGCGGTGCAGTGATGCGCGCCGGCCGCCTCTTCGTCCTCGGCTTCGACGGGACGACCCCGCCGGAGTGGCTCTTCCGGTTCGCCGGCCGCTTCGGACTCGGCGGGGTGATCCTCTTTCGAAAGAATTGCCCCGACGCCGAGACTGTGCGGGCGCTCCTCTCCGAGACCAAGGAGGGGCTCGCGAAGGTCGATCCGGGCTGGCGGCACCTCGCCTTCGTCGACCAGGAGGGGGGG
>JACRCS010000801.1 GCA_016218905.1 Deltaproteobacteria bacterium | reverse complement strand
GTTCGACGGGCCAGGGCGCCGTGTCGCGCAGCGCCGACCCGTCGATCTCGACGGTGGCGACGAGGGAGCGGCCGTCGGGGGACGACAGGGCCACGCGGTAGCCGGCTCCTTCCACGGGGCGGACGGCTTTCCACGGTTCCGGGCCTTGGACGATATAGGAGGCTGACTCGACGAGGCGCGGGCGCGGCGTCGCCTCCCACTCGGGTCCCGAGTGGAGGACGAGCGCGAGCGCCAGCGCCGGCGTCACGGCTTCCCCGCGGGTGCCGGCTTCGGCCGGCGGGGCGCTGCCGCCTCCCGCGGCCCGTAGAGGCTGCGGCGGATGCCGTCGAGGACGCCGTTGATGAACGGGGCCGAGGACGGCGTCGAGAACTTCTTGGCAATTTCCACGGCCTCGTCGATGACGACCGGATCCGGGGTCTCGTCTTCGTGGATGAGCTCGTAGAGAGCGACGCGAAGCAGGTTGCGGTCCACGACCGGCATCCGGCCGAGCCGCCAGTGCTCCGATTGCTTCCCGAGCCTCTCGTCCAGCTCCGGGAGACGGGAAATCGTCCCGAGGACGAGTCGCGAGGCGTACTCCTGGACGTCGGGAGTCGCATTCGCGTACTCGTCCGTCCGGACGAACATCTCCTCGGGTTCTGTCCCCGCGATGTCTCGCTGGTAGAGGAGCTGGAGTGCCAGCTCCCGGGCCCGACGCCTCCGGCCGCTCACGGCGACCCCTACCGGACCGGCGAGCCCGCTCGCAGACGCGCGCGGAGGTCCGCCAGCTCGACGGCCGCCGTTGCCGCCTCGAACCCCTTGTTGCCGCCTTTCGCGCCGGACCGCTCGAGCGCCTGCTCGAGCGAATCGCACGTCAGGACGCCGAATGTGATCGGCAGGTCGAGCTCGAGTCCGACCTGGAATACTCCCTTGGCGACCTCGGCCGCGACGAAATCGAAATGGGGCGTTCCTCCGCGGATGACGGCACCCAGCGCCACGAGAGCGTCGAAGGGCCCTGACTTTCCGAGGTCGCGCAGGGAGAGTGGAATCTCCCACGAACCCGGCACCTTGACCACGGTGAGGGCGTCCTCTGCGGCGCCGAGCCTCCTGAATGCATCGAGGGCGCCCTCGAGGAGGCGGGAGACGACGATGTCGTTGGTCCGAGAGGCGACGATACCGAACCGCCGTCCGTCGGCGCGAAGCTGGCCCTCGAGCACGTTCATGACGGCCTCAGTCTAGCAGAGAGAAGCCGCCTACCGGACGAACGGGAACCGCCCCGCCCTCCGCTCCGCCGGGGCCATGGAGCCGCTCGGCGAGCGGCCCGGGGAGAGCCGCGCCGTAGCTCTCGGCGTACCGCTCGAGGAGGTCGGCGAAGGTCCAGCGCCGCGGCTGAGGGCCGAGCGTCTCGAGGCAGAGAACGGCGGCCACGGCGGCGAGCCGCCCCGCCTCCTCCCACGGCAGGCCCCGGAGGCGCGCGGCCAGGAGCCCCGAGCGGAAGGCGTCCCCGACGCCCGTCGGGTCGAGCGCTTCCGTCCGGAGCCGTGCGGGAGGTATCCGGACCTCCCGCGCTCCTCCCGGCTCCTCGGCGGTCCCGCCCCGGAGGGCGATCGTCGCCCCTTCCTCGCCCCGCGTGATGACCAGAACCGGTACCTTCGCCGCCAGCTCCGCCTCGACCAGGCCGGTCTTCTTCTCGATGATTCCGAACTCGTACTCGTTGCCGATCAGCATCGCCGCGCCGTCGAGGCCGACGAGGAGGTCGTCGCCCTCGAGCCGCGCCACCTGCTGGCTCGGGTCGTATACGTAGGGAATCCCCAGCTCCCGGCACTCGTTGGCGTGCTGCCGCATTGCCGTCGGGTCGCTCGGGCAGATGAGCGCGAGCGCCACCGAGCCCGGAGCGTACGACCGGAAGGTCAGCTCCGACGCGCGGGCCATCGCCCCCGCGTAGAACGTCGCGATCTGGTTCTGCTCCAGGTCGGTCGAGACGAAGAACGAGGCCGTGAAGACGTCCTCGCAGAGCTTCATACCGGAGACGTCGACCCCCTGCTCGCCGAGCCAGGCGCGGTAGTCGGCGGCGTCCTGCCCCGCTGTCGCGAGGATCGACGGCGTCACGCCGAAGAGGGCGAGGCCGTAGGAGATGTTCGGCGCCACGCCGCCGCGCACCCGTCGCATCTCGTCCACGAGGAACGAGACGGAGAGCCGGTGGAGGCGGTCGGGGACGACGACGTCCTGGAACTTCCCGGGGAAACGCATCAGGTAGTCGAACGCCACCGAGCCGGTGACGACGACCTTCGGGTTCGAGCTCATTTCCAATACCTTTCCATCAGGAACGCGAGGCGCTCGCGCGCTTCGGCGGGGACCTTCGCGGGGTCGGAGAGGACGGCGAAGCGCATCGCGCCGTCGCAGTCGGGAGGGCGCTCGGGGTCGAGCGCGGAGAGGGCACGGGCGAGCACCCGGTTCGCCGTCTCGGCGTTCCTCTTCAGCACGGCGAGGACGGCTTCCACCGAGACGGGAGCCTCCTCTTCGTGCCAGCAGTCGTAGTCGGTCACGAGGCACATGGTGGCGTAGTCGATCTCCGCCTCGCGGCAGAGCTTCGCTTCCGTGGCGTTCGTCATCCCGATGACGTCGACGCCCCAGGAACGGTAGAGCTTCGACTCGGCGAGCGTCGAGAACTGCGGCCCCTCCATGCAGAGGTACGTGCCGCCCCGGTGCGCCACCGCGCCCGTCTCCCCAGCCGCCTTCGCGAGGACGTCGAGGAGGTGCGCCGAGACAGGGTGCGAGAAAGACACGTGCGCGACGCACCCTTCTCCGAAGAACGTCGACCGCCGGCCCTTCGTCAGGTCGAGGAACTGGTCGGGGAAGACGATGCCGGTCGGCGCGTATTCGACCTTCATCGACCCGCAGGCCGACGACGAGACGAGGTAGGAGCAGCCGAGCTTCCGGAAGCCCCAGACGTTCGCCCGGTAGTTCACCTCGGAGGGAAGAAACCGGTGCCCGCGTCCGTGCCTCGCGAGGAACGCCACCGGCACGCCCGCCAGGTCGCCGAGGACGAAGGCGTCCGACGGCGCGCCGAATGGCGTCTCGAGCGTCACCTCTTCCGAGACGGCGAGCCCCGGCAGCGAGTAGAGCCCGGAGCCCCCGACGAGGCCGATCCGCTTCCTCAACCGAGTCTCCGCCGGACTTCCTCCTGGACCTCGAGGGCGAGTTTCAGGGCTGCCCGTCCGGCCTCCCCCGACACGGCCGGCTCGCTCCGCGACGAGCAGGCGTCGAGGAAGGCACCGTCCTCTGCCGTCAGCGGGTCCGCTGGAACCACCGCGACGGGCCACTCCATGATCCGGGGGGGGCCGCTCAGCCGGTCGAGCCGGTACGCCGTCACGTCCCGCGCCTGCGTGTCGATCGAGAAGTACCAGTCGGGCTGGAAGAAGCGGAACTTCCTCGTCTTCTCCGTCGAGACCCGGGAAGCGGTGAGGTTCGCGACGCACCCCCCCTCGAACTCGAGGCGAATGGACGCGATGTCGACCTTCTTCGAGAGGATCGGAACGCCGACGGCGTGGATCGCGGTCACGGGTCGCTTCACGATCTCCAGCGCTATGTCGAGGTCGTGGACGAGGAGGTCGAGGACGACGTCGACGTCGAGGGCGCGGGGGACGAAAACGCCGAGGCGGTGCGCCTCGATGAACTTCGGTTCGGTCACGAACGGCAGGACCGCGACGACGGCCGGGTTGAACCGCTCGATGTGCCCCACCTGGAGAACCCGGTTCTTCTGCCTCGCGATCGAGATGAGCCGGTCGGCTTCCTCGAGGGTGACGGTCATCGGCTTCTCGACGAGGACGTCGGCCCCGCTCGAGAGGAGCTCCTCGGCCACCTCGGCATGCGTCGACGTGGGCGTCGCGACGATCACCGCGGTCGCGCCGCGATAGAGCAGCTCCTTCACCGACCGGCAGCGGACGAGGCCGGCGGCGCCGTGCCGGGCCTCGATCTCGGCGGCGGTGGTGTCGTTCGCCTCGACGATGCCGTCGGGCGCGGAGAGGGGGAGCGAAGTGCGGATTCGGGCGTGGTGTCGCCCGAGGTAGCCGCAGCCGGCGATGCCGGTCCTGATTCTTTCGGACATCGAGCCCGGGAGTTTAGCGGCCATCCCTCCCGGCAGAGCGGCTCTCCTTCCCGGGCGTCCTGCCGGCCGCAGAATCCCACCCGAATCCGGGACCAGGCTGGCCCTCCTCCGGGTTGGTTGGGGTCCCCGGTGGATTCGGGCAAACGGGAGTACCATGTGCGCGCCTCGGAGCGGGGGCTGGCACCGGAAACGGCGCCCCCTCGCGTCCCGACAGAAACGGACCCCCGGATCATGAGCACGCCGCAGGATCGCTTCGCCCCACGCCGCCGGCACGACCGTGCCTCGGAACCCGCGGAGGCCGCCCTTCCCGGAGGCGTGACCGGCTGATGGACCCCGCACGGCGCTTCGCCCGCCGTGCCGATCCCGTCCCCTCCCGACAAACCGACCCAACTCGACCCCGATTCGCCCCGCCGACGCCCGAGCTGCCTCCGGCGGTGACTCGGCCCAGCGGCGCGCGCCCGCTCGACGTTCGCCTTTCCCTCTCGCGGGTGGCCTCGAGCCGCCCCGAGTCATCGATGGAGCTCAAATGCTGAACACGGTGACCAAGGCCTATCAATCACTGGCGGAAGGGTCCGAATCGGCCCTCGCCCGGCGCGGAGACGCCGGGAAGATCGTCAT
>JACRCS010000786.1 GCA_016218905.1 Deltaproteobacteria bacterium | reverse complement strand
TTGCGCTCGAGAGGAGCGACTCGGAGCACTGAGTGGTTCAGCCGGCGTAGAGACTGTTCATCTGCTCGATCGTGTGCGCCGCGTCGATGGAGTAGAAGTCCGCTCCGATCTCGTCAGCGAACTCTTGCGTGACGGGCGCGCCGCCCACGAAGATCTTCACCTTCTCGCGCAGGCCCGCCTCTTCCAGGCTGTCGATGATGATCTTCATCTGGGGCATGGTGGTGGTGAGCAGCGCGGACATGCCGATGCACTGGACCCCGTTCTGCACCTGCTCGACGAAAGCCTTGGGCTCGAGGTCGATACCCAGGTTGATGACCTTGTAGCCGACGCTCTCGAGCATCATCCCGACGAGGTTCTTGCCGATGTCGTGGAGGTCGCCCTTGACCGTGCCGATGGCGAAGGTCGCCTTCGGCTCGAAAGAGACGCCCACCAGGAGGGGCTTCAGGATATCCATGCCGAGCTGCATGGTCTTCGCCGAACGGAGTACCTCGGGCACGAAGACCTTGCCCGCCTTCCAGTTTTCGGACACGAGATCCATGCCCTTCACCAGCGCTTCGTCGAGCAACTGCCGGGCGGGAACTCCCTCGTCAAGCGCCTGCTGCGTCAGCGCCTGAACGTCCTTCAGCTTACCCTTGACGACCGCATCCATGAGGTTGGGAATCGTCGACATCTCTTCTCCTTTCGAACCCGCCGTCCGGCAGGGCGCTCGGCGCGTTTCAGCGACTACTGCACGAAGTTCGGGAAGCGGGACCGGATCTGCTGGATGATCGCCTCGTCGACCGGAACGGGCTTGTGGTTGGCGAGGATGTCCTTGGCCATCTCGTTGCAACGGAAGTACGTGTCCTTCTTCCCGTTCTTCTCCCAGGTCTCCCGCTGCTCCCGGTCGGCCACGGAAGGCAGGTAGTGCTCCTCCCGCATGTGCTCGAAGGTGTGGTCCTCCTGCACGAAGTTGCCTCCGGGACCCACCGACTTGATGACGTCGACGGCCAGGGTCTCGTCGGTGACCTCCACGCCCTTCAGGACGCGCATCACCTCGCCCAGGATGTCGTTGTCCATCACGTACTTCTCGTAGGAGGCGGTCATGCAGAATTCGAGGAGCCCCAGGGCGTCGTGGATGAAGTTGCCTCCCGCCATCCCGACCAGGAGGTTCGTGATCGCGCCCTCGTAGCCGGCCTGCCCGTCCACGACCTTCGAGTCGGACTGACCGGCCGTGCCGTAGAAGGGTAGCCCGTAGAACTGCGCCATCTGGGCCGCACAGGAGTTGATGAGCCCCTCCTCGACCGAGCCGGAGGCATAGCCCATCGTCCGCAGGTCCGTGGAGGTGGACGTGCAGGCCATGAGGACCGGCGTCCCACGGTTGACGAGCTGGGCGAGGCAGAGTCCCGAAAGCGTCTCCGCGCAGAGCTGAGCCACGTTGCCGGCGATGGTCACGGGACCGGTGGCGCCGGTGAGCGGCTCGGCCGGCATCGAGAGCGGCAGGCCGGACTCGGCGCAGGTCATCAGGAGATCGCCGTAAGCCCTGTCGATCTCGAGGGGGCTGATGACGCACGTGATGAAGGAGATGAAGGGCTCCCGCTGGAGCTTCTCTTTGCTCCCGGCGATCAGCGTGGCCATCTCGACCACCTGCTTCGTCCCCTCAACCGTGTAGACGCCTCCCTGGACGTGCTTGTTCGTGTTGTTGATGGCCGCAAAGAAGCGGTTGATGTCGACCTTCTCGATCGGCAGCTCGTTGGGGTAGACCGGGATCACCTGGAAGTGGCAATTCTCGAGGTAGTCCAGGAGCTTCGAGACCTGCTGGACGTCCTCGAGGGTCGAGGGGCGCTTCTCCCCCGAGACGAGGTCGAGGATGTTGAGCGCCGTGCCGCCACTGCCGTAGTGGACTCGCTTCCCGCCGACGATGATGTTGTTCTCGGGCTTGCCTCGGGCGTGGAGCACGAGCTCCGAGGGGGCCGAGTCGACACAGTCCTCGAGGAAGTCCTTCGTGATGAAGACGAGCTGCTTTTCGGCATTGACTCGCAGGCCCGCCTTCTTGAAGAGCTCGAACGCCCGCGCGTTGGCCACCTTGACCCCCGCCTCGCCGAGGAGGCGAACGATGGCCTCGTGCATGCGGCGCTGGTCCGAGTCCGTCAGGGGCCGATACAATCCTCCGTCCAATCCTCCGAGCTTGCCTCTTTTGAACATGACGGACTGACTCCTTTTGGTTTGTGCAACCGCTATGTCGTCTCCTGCCAGTGGCGGTAACGCTAGCATGGGTGAAAAATCCGTGTCAATGTTATATTCAATAATTTTTCCCCGGAGGAAAAATTCGGGCTGTCGGGCGGGGCCGACTCCGGTCGCGGAGCCGCAAGAAACGCGGCCGGCGCGGGCCCCGAAGAACCGCAGCGGGGCGCTGGAAGGAAGGGACGGCGCCGAGGGCCTCAGGCCTCGGGTGCGCCGCGGTAGCGGGTGGGGTCCGGCACTCCCGCCTCTTCGAAGCCCCGCCGGCGGAGCACGCAGCTGTCGCAGGCGCCGCAGGCGAGGCCTTCGGCGTCGGGGTCGTAGCAGGAGTGGGTGAGGCCGTAATCGACGCCGAGAGCTACGCCCTTCCGGATGATCTCGGCCTTGGTGAGCCCGAGCAGGGGCGCGCGGATCCGGAAGCGCGCCCCTTCGACGCCCGCCTTCGTGCCGAGGTTCGCGACGTTCTGGAAGGCCTCCAGGAACTCGGGCCGGCAATCGGGGTAGCCCGAGTAGTCGAGCGCGTTCACGCCGATGAAGATGTCCCCCGCGCCCAGGACTTCCGCCCAAGAGAGCGCGAAGGAGAGGAAGATCGTGTTCCGGGCGGGAACGTACGTGACCGGGATCTCCTTCCCGATCTCGTCGGCGCTGCCGGCCTTCGGGACCGCAATGTCGGCGGTAAGGGCCGAGCCGCCGATGCGCCGGAGATCGAACTCGACGAGGAACTGGTCCTCCGTCCCGAGGGCCACCGCGACGCGGCGGGCCGCTTCGAGCTCCTGCGTATGCCGCTGGCCGTAGGCGAAGGTCATCGCGTAGGTGGCGAACCCCTCGGCCTTCGCGATGGCGAGGCAGGTCGCGGAGTCGAGACCGCCGCTCAGGAGGACGATGGCTTTTTTCATGGAGTGGGGTGCTCCTCTGCCATAGGTCCCATGGGTCCCCTGGGTCCCATGGCTCTCATGTCATGGGACTTATGGGACTCATGGGACCTATGAACTGCGCTCTCACGCCAAGTACTCCCCCTCGAACACCGTCTCCGCCGGGCCCGTCATGAAGACGCGCCCGCTCGTCTCGTCCCAGCGGATCTCGAGCGGGCCTCCGTCGAGCACGACCCGGGCTGTTCGACCGGTCCGGCCGGTCCAGGCCGAGACCACGGCGGCCGCGCACGCTCCCGTACCGCATGCCAGGGTCACGCCGGCGCCGCGCTCCCACACCCGCATCCGAAGCTCCCGGTCGGAGAGGACCTGGACGAACTCCACGTTTACGCGGTTGGGGAAGAAAGGGTGGGTCTCCAACTGCGGCCCGACGGCCTCGACCGGGAATCCCTCGGCCTGGTCGACGAAGACGACCGCGTGGGGGTTGCCCATGGAGACGCAGGTGACCGCGACCGACCGGTCGGCGAGCTCCAGGGCGTGCTCCCGCACGAAGCCGTCCGCGGCCACCGGGATCCGTCGCCCTTCGAAGACCGGCTCGCCCATGTCCACCTCGACCAGGCTCCCTGCAAACCGCGGGACCACGATCCCAGCGAGCGTCTCCACCCGGATCTGCCCGGCGGAAGTGATCCCCTTGTCCCTCAGGTGTTTGGCGAAGCAGCGCACGCCGTTGCCGCACATCTCGACTCGGCTCCCGTCGGCGTTGTAGATGTCCATCCGGAAGTCGGCGACCGCGGACGGGTAGAGGAGCAGGACCTGATCGCAGCCGACGCCGAACCTTCGATCGGCCAGGCGGCGCGAGAGCTCAGGCCAGGCTCCCCACTCCTGGGAACGGCAGTCCACCACGACGAAGTCGTTGCCGAGGCCGTGCATCTTGGTGAAGGGAATCTTCATGGCACTTCGAGGCTAAGGTTGAGGTTGGGGGGATGTCGGGCAGGTCCAACGGATCTGACCCGTCCGATCGTGGCTTCCTTGACCGGCCCGCGAGACGGGTGCTAGAGTCCTCCCTGTGGAGAATCCGAGCGAGGAACCCATTCGAGACCCCGAAGCGGCTCGGCGTCTGGCCCGCACCATTGTAAGCGATCTCGCCGTCTACAACAAAGACGAGCTGGAGCGCGCGGTGGTGGAGGATCGGGTCTTCGAGGCGATGGCGCCCGGGATCGAAGAGGGCCGGCGCCACTACGAGACGAAGGTACACCCGGAGCTCTACTCCCGCGCCTTTTACGAGAAGGCGCTCATCGATTTCCTCCTGAAGCCGTTCGGCCGGATCAAGTCCCGAATCTGGTAGCGCTTGCCTCCCGTACAAATCTACGAGGTTTCCGCTGAACCGGGCGCCGGCCGCATCGACCGGTACCTGGCGGGCCTCGGCCTGCCGCTCAGTCGCGCCCGCCTGCAGAAGCTCATGGAAGAGGAGCGGGTTACCATCGAAGGGAAGCCGGTTCGCGCTTCCCTGAAGCTCCGGGGCGGCGAGCGGATCCGCATCGAGGTCCCGCCGCCGGAGCTCCCGAGCGCCTGCCCGGAGGACCTCCCGCTCCGGTTCGTCTACGAAGACGCCTCCCTCGCGGTCGTCTCGAAGCCTCGGGGACTCGTGATCCACCCCGCGCCGGGCCACGCGTCGGGCACGCTCGTGAACGCGCTCCTCCACCACTGCCGCGACCTCTCGGGCGTGGGGGGGGAGCTCCGGCCCGGGATCGTCCACCGGCTCGACAAGGACACCTCGGGGCTCCTGGTCATCGCGAAGGATGACCGGACGCACCGGCTCCTCCAGGCGGAGTTCCAGGCGAGACGCGTCCGGAAGGTCTACCTGGCGGTGGTCGTGGGGCGGCTCGGGGGCGAGGGAGTGGTCGATCGCCCGGTGGGGAGGCATCCCACGGACCGGAAGAGGATGTCCACCGACGCTCCCCGAGGCCGGCCGGCGGTGAGCCGCTGGCGCGCGCTCC
>JACRCS010000006.1 GCA_016218905.1 Deltaproteobacteria bacterium | reverse complement strand
CGAGCCCGGGCGGTCGCGCGAAGCGCGAGCCCCGAGGTTTCCGGGGTACCTGTGGGCGGGTAGGCGTGAGCTCGCCGGATATGCCGCGGCAGTCCGATCTTCCGGCACTTCCGTTTGGTTGCGGCCAACGGCCGCGCTGTGTTCTCTGTGCCTCTGTGAGAGATCGAACCCCGTCGTCACCCCCGGTTCCCCGGTGTTCGTGTCCCTAAGTTAGCGCTTATGCCCGCGAGGGGGGAGGGAGAGAGACTGCGCCCTAAGTGCACGTCCAACCGAGAATATTAGCTTTCGAAGTAGTCGAGCGGGGACGAGCTCACGAGGCTCGCCCGTGCGCTCGAAGGGGTCGGCCGAGCACACCAGGGTTGGACTGAAGCCGCTGTCGCCATCGCGACCGGCGACCTGTCCTTCGAAATAGAGCTTCCGGGCGCAGCCGACGGCACTGGGCAGGCGCTACGGCAGGCCCTGCAGGCGCTGCGCGCCCTCTCCGTCGAAGCGGGCGCTCTCGCCGCAGCGGCGCTGCAAGGAAAGCTCTGGACTCGCGCTGACGTCTCGAAACACCGGGGAGCTTATGGAGAAGTTGCTGAGAAGCTGAACCGCATCGTCGAGAGTCTCGTCGGGCTGCTCGACGCCATGCCAGCCCCGGCGATGATCATCGACCGTGACATGACCGTCCTCTACATGAACGAAGTAGCGGCGCGGGCGGGTGGGCGCAGCCCTGAGCAGGTGGTCGGGCAGAAGTGCTTCGAGCACTTCCGCACGGCCGACTGCCGCACCGACCGTTGCGCTTGCTATCGGGCCATGCGGGACGCTTGTCTGAGCAGCAGCGAAACCGACGCGTACCCGGCCCCGGGCCTCGACTTCGACATCAGCTACAGCGCGATACCTCTTCGAAACGAGGGAGGCCATCATCGGCGCGTTGGAGGTGGTCACAGACGAGACCGCCGCCAAGCGAGCCGCTAGGCTCGCCGCGAAGCTGGCCTACGGCCGACCGTTGCAACGAACGTTGCATCGACGGCCTGCAACGCGTCTATGGACCCCGCCGAGGGTGCGCGACGCGCCGATCGCCCGAATGGCGGCAACCAACCTCGCGGCCGGAGGCGTCGAGGTCTTCTTCGGAGAGAAGGTGGTCGAGGTGCTCGGCGACGGACGGGTGACGGGCGTCCGGACAGATAAGCGGACGATCGAAGCCGAACTCGCCATCATGGTGGTCGGGATGCGACCTGAAGTGACCCCGGAACCGATGCGGGCTGATCCGGGCCTGCTTCCGCGCAACCGTTCGGCGGGCGGACGGGGGGAGCCTGTCACCCGCGTGGGCGAGGCCGCATCGAAGGGCTGACGAGGTGAGCAACGGCCGGAGAAGACGAGCAGACGGGAAGGAGCGCGATGAGCTCTCGAAGCACCGAGCAGGTTCAGCGACGTGAGACAGCGCACGCCCGTGCGAGCCAAGAGGAGTGCCAGGCGACGGGGCCGGACGAGTTCGACTGCGCCGCCCGATGCGGCGCTCGCCCGGACGACCCGGCGAATTGGCTTACCGGGGAAGAGTGGAACATCTGCTACTTCCTCGGGCAGGCGGAGTACTTTCAGGATCACGTCCGCTGCGGGCTCTGCGAGCAGGTTTCAGTCGGGATGACGCAGTTGGCTGCCGCGGGCTACAGCTTCGAGTTCCTGGTGGCCCAGCCACCCGGAGGCCTGACGCCCCGGGCTGGGGTGGAGGCGGTCGGGGTTCACCAGGCCTCCTGCCGGGAACTGGCCCACGACCGCTTCGACGTGATCGGCAGAGCACGGGACGCGCTTCGCACGCTCGCCGCCCGGGCGCCGCACGTGGACGCAGCTTGGATCGAGCGCCTCGTGGCCCTCTACGAGGAGACCCACCCGCAGCCAGCCGCGGCCTGAGAAGGCCGTAGCGGCGGCTGGCAGCGAGGTGCGGCTGGGGGGCAGGGGACCCTCAAACGGTCGGAGACAATCACAGGAGAGCAGATGCAGAGGATCATCTTGGGGCTCGCCTTCGGGGCCGTCGGCGGGCTCCTCCTGAACGTCGTCTACAAAGCGGTCGGCTCGACCTGAGCGATCTGGTGCAACCCCTACGTCGCCGCTCTCCTGGGTGGCGTCATCGGGGTTGTGCTGGCTCTCAGGTGAGAGCACGAGGCAACGGACGGGAGGCGTGCGGGAACCGCTCCGCCTATAGGATCACGTTGAAGAGATAACCGACTGCCAGGATCCCAAAGCCCACCACCCCGATGAAGACGCCGATCAGGCGAGGCTTCAGCACCTTACGGAGGATGACCGTCTCCGGCAGGGAGAGCCCGATCACGGCCATCATGAACGCGAGCACCGTTCCCAGAGCGGCTCCTTTCGCAAGGAGCGCCTGAACCACGGGAATGATCCCGGCGGCGTTCGAGTACATCGGGATCCCGATCGCGACGGCCAGCGGCACGGACCACCAGGCGCCCTTGCCCATGATGCTCGCCATGAAGTTCTCGGGCACGTACCCGTGGATGCCCGCGCCCACGGCGATGCCGGCGATCACGTATGGCCATACCTTCCCGACGATGTCCTTCACCGCGTCGAGTCCGTAATGGATCCTCCCTGACCAGTCCAGGTCGGCTTCCTCTACTGCGCTGCCGGTCTGCATCTGGTAGACCCAGTCCTCCACGTGCCGCTCCATCCTGAGACGGCCGAGCGTCCAGCCGGCGAGGATCGCGATCGCGAGGCCTGTGCCCATGTAGAGGGCCGCCACCTTCCAGCCGAAGAGCCCGTAGAGGAGAACGAGCGCGATCTCGTTCACCATGGGGGCGGAGATCAGGAACGAGAAGGTCACGCCAAGCGGGACGCCGGTGGTCACGAAGCCGATGAAGAGCGGCACGGCCGAGCAACTGCAGAAGGGCGTGACGACGCCGAGGGCGGCCGCTAGGACGTTCCCGACGGATTCTCCCTTTCCGGCGAGCACCCTGCGCGTGCGCTCCGGCGTGAAGAAGGACCGCACGATCCCGACGCCGAAGACGACCAGGACCAGGAGCATCAGCACCTTCGGCGTGTCGTATGCGAAGAACTCGACCGAGTCGGCGAGGTGCGCACCCCGCTCGAGGCCGAGGAGGCCGTAGGTAAACCATCGGGAGAAGCCCTGGAGCTGACCGTAGATGAGCCACCAGGCACCCACGGCGAGGATCATGAGAAGAAGCTGCTTCACGACCGGGCGGGACGAGCTCTCGATCGCATGGCTGGCCTGCGTGTCGCAGCAGGAGGTCGAGCAGGAGCAAGTTCCTTTTACTGCGGGTTCCATCGCCGTTCTCCTTCCGCTCGGACGCCCTCGCCGTCAAAGAGGTGACCGCCCTGAGTTCTACGCGCTTGTAGGTCAGCATCTTTCCGGCCGGGATTGAAGACGACCATTTTCATCTCGGCGTTCAGGTACGGGAGCGCCTCCCCGATGTCGGCGTCGAGCTTTGCCGATGACGCGGATCTTCGAGGTGTCCGCGAGGCAGGGCAGAACGGTTAGGATCTCGTACTTCGACAGCAGCGGCATGGCAGCCTCCCTCGATCAGGGTGAACGCCATCTTGTTCCAGTGCGTCTTCTCGATGTTGGCCTTTCCGTACGTGCAACCCGTCGAGGCCATGATCCCGTCGAGGAAGCAGCCGGCGGCGTGGCCCTTGCCGGTTTCAGCGATCACGTGGAGCTCCTTGTCAGGGGGCGCGGCGTCGAGGCAGATGGCCACGGCCCATAACCTCAGATCGGCTTCAGAAACTCTGGCCCGTGACGAGCGCCGCTCATCTCGAAGAAAGGCCTTCACGCGGTCGCTTGGGCGTGCCGGACCTTCTCTGCGATGGCTTTGAGCACCCGAAACGCCTCCTCCGGGTCCCGGTCCGACAAGCAGCGCTCCAACTCGATGATCTCGGTCGTGTCGATGCGGATCGAGACGTCTTTCTGCATGTCCTCCTCCTCGCGCCCTTTCCAACCCTCGCGGGGTCACGCTACCGCAGAATCTTCGCGATCTCGTCGCTCGACGGCATCTTGCCGTAGAACGCCACCTTCCCGTCGATGACGAGGGCCGGGGTGGCCATCACCCTGTACTTCATGATCTCCGCAATGTCCGAGACCTTGGTCACCTCGGCCTGGACCCCCGCCTTCTGCACTGCCTCCTTCGTCGCCTCGTAGAGCTTGGTGCACTTCGCGCAACCGGGACCCAGGATCTCTAACTTCATGGACTCCTCTCCTCTCTCGCT
The DNA here is from genome assembly GCA_016218905.1 of Deltaproteobacteria bacterium. The sequence continues at coordinate 17,545 of JACRCS010000006.1, read as the reverse complement.
ACGCAGAACCTGCCTTGCGAAACTACCGGGGGTCCGGCCCACTGGGGCTACGGCCACACCTCTCGAAATTAGGGTTGTCGAGAAAAGCCGCGCCCCGTCGCGCGGCGTCCATCCTCCCAAGAATGGATTACTCACGAACCGTCATCTTCTTCACCTGACCGCTCTGTAGCTTCTTCTGCATGAGCCACGAGCCCAGGAGGGCGCCCGCGATCGAGCCGGCCCTCCTGCCTCACGTCTCGCCCCTCCTCTCGATCAGCTCCCGTTGACCAAGATGTAGACGCCCACCAGGCTGATCAGCACGCCCGCGGCCCGCTTGAGGACGAGGTTCGCGCGGCCGAGGCTCCGCGAAGCGATCATTTGCTTCGCGATCCCCATCGACGTCCCCGCCACTACGATCAAGACGCAGTGGCCCACCGCGTAGGTCCACAGAAGCGCGAGTCCGTAGGGCAGATTCCCCTTCGACGCGACGTAGGTGAGCACGACGACCAGGATGGGCGCGGCGCAGGGGGCCGAGACGAGGCCGAAGAGCATGCCCAGGGTGAACGAGCCGACGGCGCCCGCGTGTTTCGGTCGGTACCGGATGAGCGCCTGGGGCATGCTGAATTCCCACAAGCCCCAGAGGTGAGCGCCCATCGCCAGGCATACGGCTGCGATGATCCAGGGCCAGAACCTCCCGACGTCGCCGAAGAGGCGACCGAGGCTGATCGCGATCACCCCCATGATCGTGAAGCTGACCGCCAGGCCGAAGACGAAGACGAGGGAGAAACCGAAGGATTTCTTCCAGCCCGAGATCCCGTCGTAGCCGCCTACGAACCCGATCACGAGCGGAATCATCGCGAGCACGCACGGATTGGACGCGGTGAGGGCACCGCCCAGAAAGACTGCCACGAAGGCGAGCCAGGGGTTCGTGGTGATGAGCGCCTGCGCATTGCCGAGGAAGGACTCAAGACCGGGCACGGGACTCTCCTGTCGCCGAAAGATCCGGATTCTCAGAAGGGTGCATCAGACGTGGCCCTTGCTGACGTCAAGGCCCTTATTCGTGCTCAGCTCGACGGCTTTGACGATCTTGCTCTTCAGGAACCGAGAGCGGCCTTTCCGTCCTTGTCCATCACGATTACACGGGCTTCCGCCCAATCCGCGTCACTCAAGCTCACTACGTAGGGCATGTCAGTTTCCTTCCGAAGGGGGCGCCGGGCTGGCGTTCAGACTTCGTCTCAGCTCCGAGTCCGAAGCCAGTTCTCCTTGTATCGCCCGGATCACGATGAAGAGGACGGCCGGCAACCTCACCCGTCCTCTCCTCGCAACAGGTCACCCCGCTACTGGACTCCCATCTGCCGGAGTACCGCCTCAACCTTCTCCAAGGCCAGAAACCCCTCGTGGCGGAATACCTCCCGCCCCTCGGCGTTCAGGAAGACCTGCGTCGGGATCAGGAAGATCCGGTACTGCTCGGCGACGCGCGGATTCTTACGAACGTCGTGAAAGGTCACCTCGACCTGCTTGCCGTATTTCTGCCGTACCGAGTCCATCACCGGCCGCATCGCGTCACAGGGCCTGCAGCCGACGCTTCCGAGCTCCAGGAACGTCACCTTCTTCGTCTGTATCGGTGCGGCCTGCGCCATTGCTTCCGTGTCCGTCGGCCCAGCGGTCGGGGCTTTCGTCTGGGCGGCGGGCGCGAGCCGACCCGCGGGAAGTGCGAAGGCGACAGCCGCAAGGAGGAGGGAAAGGACGAGCCGGGAGCGTCCGGTCATGGTTTCCTCTCTTTGGATCTGGAAAGGTGCTGCTTCCACGCCTGACGGAGGTTAGCCCATGTATAGTCCGCGATCCAGGCGTTGACAAGAGGCAAATTTTCGGGCAATTACGAAGCTGACATTTGTATGTGACGATCTGAGCGCTAGGTAGGTGCCGGTGGAAGACATGCTCAAGGCGTTGAAGGCACTCGGGGACGACTCCCGCCTGAAGATGCTTTGGATCCTCGAGGATCGGGAGCTCTGCTCCTGCGAGATCCAAGAGGCCGTGGGACTCGCGCAGTCGACCGTCTCTCGCCACCTGCAGCTACTCGAAGACGCGGGGTTCGTCGTCTCGGTGAAGGCGGGGGTCTGGAAGAACTACCGCTTCAATTCCGCCCCTTCTACCGTGGTTCAGGGTCTTCTGAGCACGGTCCGCCTGGCGGCGGCGACGAGCCCGGAAGCGCGTCGCGTCCGGGAGAGAGCGGCTGCGGCCAACCGAGAGGTGCTCTGTGGCAGCCGCTCGGCGGCGTGAGGGCGATCATGGCGAAGAAAGAGGTCCTGTTCCTCTGCACTGGGAACTCCTGCCGCAGCCAGATGGCCGAGGGATGGCTCCGGCACCTCGGCCACGAGCGGTTCATGGCGCTTTCGGCGGGTACGGATCCCCAAGGGCTAAACCCTTTGGCGGTTCAGGTCATGGCGGAGGCTGGCGTGGATATCTCCGGTCAGCGCTCCAAGTCCGTGGACGAGTTCCTGGGGCGCGACATTGACGTGCTGATCACGGTCTGCGGTGAAGCGAGGGAGTCCTGCCCCATGTTTATCGGAAAGGTGCGGGAGCGCCGCCATTGGCCTCTGCCCGACCCGGCGAAGGCGCAGGGCGCGCCGTCCGAGGTCCTCGTCGTGTTCCGGCGCGTGCGGGACGACATCCGGCGCCGGGTTGAAGAGCTGCTTTCGGAAGGAGATTGACCATGTCGCAGGGCATTGCCAAGAAGCTCTCGTTCCTCGATCGCTACCTGACCCTCTGGATCTTTCTCGCCATGTTCGTTGGGGTGGGCGGGGGCTACCTCTTCCCCGGCATCAAGGACGTCATCAACACGTTCCAGGTGGGGACGACGAACATCCCCATCGCCATCGGCCTCATCCTGATGATGTATCCGCCGCTGGCGAAGGTGCGTTACGAGGAGCTTCCGCAGGTGTTCCGGAACGGCAAGGTTCTCGGGCTCTCGCTCCTCCAGAACTGGATCGTCGGCCCGATCCTGATGTTCGTCCTCGCGATCACCCTGCTCCGCGGTTACCCGCACTACATGGTCGGGCTGATCATGATCGGCCTCGCCCGCTGCATCGCAATGGTCATCGTGTGGAACGACCTCGCCAAGGGCGACACCGAGTACTGCGCCGGCCTCGTCGCCTTCAACTCGATCTTCCAGGTCCTCTTCTTCTCCATATACGCATGGTTCTTCATCACCTGGCTCCCGCCGAGACTCGGGCTCCAGGGCTCGGCTGTCGACGTGACGATCGGCCAGATCGCCGAGAGCGTCTTCATCTATCTCGGCATCCCGTTCCTGGGCGGCATGATCTCGCGGTTCATCGGGCTGAAGACCTTGGGCCGGGAGTGGTACGAGAAGAAGTTCATCCCGAAGGTCAGCCCCATTACCCTCGTCGCGCTCCTCTTCACGATCCTCGTGATGTTCAGCCTGAAAGGCGAGTACATCGTCCAGCTCCCGCTCGACGTCGTGCGCATCGCGGTGCCGCTGACGATCTACTTCCTCGTGATGTTCTTCGTCTCCTTCTCGATGAGCCGGAAAGTCGGTGCGCCTTACGGCCAGACGGTGACGCTCTCCTTCACGGCCGCCTCGAACAACTTCGAGCTCGCCATCGCCGTCGCCGTGGCCGTCTTCGGGATCGACTCCGGGGAGGCTTTCGCCGCGGTCATCGGGCCGCTCGTCGAGGTGCCGGTGCTGATCAGCCTGGTCAACGTGGCGCTGCGGATGAAGCTGAAGCACTTCACCGCAGCGGGCACACCCGTGAGCGCCAGGGTCTAGGTAGTGTCCATCCGGAAAGTGCCTTTCCGGATGGAGTCATCCGTTTTCAGTTTTCAGTTGTCAGTTCAGCCCTCGGCATGGTGGGAGCCTCATAGAAACAATGCCGAGACGAGCGCCCCTCCCAGGACGACCCAGAGGACGTCGGCGCCCCGCCGAAGCAGGAAGAAGGCAAGCAGGGCAAGCGCCGCAGCCAGTGGGCTCCACGTTACGCTCCTCCCGAAGTGAAGAGCGACGCTCAAAAGGAGGCCCACGAACGAGGAGAGGATCCCGCGCAGGGTCTTCCGGAAGAAGGGGCGGTGGCGCACCGCGTCCAGGTGGGGGACGGCAGCGACCAGGATGACCAGTGAAGGGAGGAAGATCGCTACGGTCCCGACCACTGCTCCCGCGAGGCCGGCGATCTGATGCCCGACGAAGGTGGCCGTGATGACGATCGGCCCCGGCGTCACCTGTCCTAAGGCGATCCCGTCCAGGAAAGTCGTCGCGTCCAGCCAGTGTCTCACTTCGACGACTTCGTGCAGGAGGATGGGCAACGACCCGAAGCCCCCTCCGAAGGCGAAGAAGTCGACCCGGAACATCAGGGCGGCGAGCTCAAACAGCTTCCGATCGGAAAAGTAGAGGATCCCCAGACCGCCCAGGGCGCCGGCCGCCAGCAGGAGCGCGATCCGCGTTCCTGCTCGTCGCGCGCCGGACGCCGGTGGCGCCCCTGTCGGGGCAGCGCCCTCGTCTCGAGCCCACCCTCGGTACAAGCCCAGCCCGAGGACGCCGGCGCCGAGGATGACCAGGATCGGGTTTGCTCCCGTAACGAGGATCGCCGCTGCGCCCGCTGCGATGAGCCCGTCCGTCCAGCTCTTGAGAGAAGTCTTCCCGAAGGTCACGGCTGCGTTCGCGACCAGGGCCACCACGATCACCTGAAGTCCGCGGAAACCGCCTGGATGTCACGGGCCTCCTCGTAGGCGACGGACAGTCCGATCATCAGCAGGAAGGCAGGCAGCGCAAAGCCGACGTACGCCGCTACGGCGCCCGTGAACCCCCGCGCCCGCAGGCCCACGTAGGCAGCCGCCTGCATGCCGGTCGCGCCCGGAATCGACTGGCAGAGCGCGAGCCCCTCCTGGAAGGACTCTCCCGAGAGCCACTTCTTCCTCTTCACCGCGAACTCTCGCATGTACGCCAGCATGGCCGGACCGCCGAACGCGGTGAGACCGAGTCGGAGGAAACCCGCGAAGAGGTCTCTGCGCCGAACGGGCACCGCGGCACGGACTGGAGCGGGATTCGCGAATGCAACGATCTCCGGCAAAACCTGACCTCCTCGGCTGCGCTTAGAAGTAGAGGCGCGCCCGTAGCTCCAGCACGGCGTCGTTCTGCTTTTCGCCGTACTCGCTCCCTCGCTCTCCGTGGAGGAGGGTGCCCTTCAGGCGAAGCTCCAGGTTCGTGATGCCGGTGTAGAGGAACTCGGGGGAGAGGGAGAAGCTCCGGTCGTCCAGGTTGGCGATCGCGGTGACCGCCGGCGTGAAGTAGAGGACGTCGAAGGGCTCTTTCTGGCTGACCCGCGCGTAGAGGTAGTTTCTCATGGCGTTGGGCCGGCCGTAGCCGCCCTCGGCGAGGCTCGCGGCCTTCTGCAGAATGCTTCGATCCGCGGTGCCCTCGAACGCCGCAGCCCCTTCGTCGACGAGGGCGAAGAAGGCCTTCATCTCGGCAGGGCGAAAACCGGTCCCGTTGTAGTAGTACTCGACGATGTAGGTGGTCTCGAGCTCGGTCAGGTAGCGCACGCCCAGGAGGTAGCTCTTCGCGGCGTGCTCGGCCCGGGAGATTCTCCCCTGCCGGTCGACAACTGGTCGCGAGAGACTCGGGACGTAGGCGAACTCTCCGTGAACTTCGAAGTTCGTTCCGAAGTTCCGTGAGAAGTCGACGCCGTACCGAGTCGTTCGGCTTCCTCCGGTGAGGAAAAGGAGATCGAGGTCGGTATCTCGGAAGAGCGCATACAGCTTGCCGCCGAGATTCCAGTGGCCCGGGTCTCCGAATTCCTCGTTCACCCCCTCAAAGACCGGCAGGAGGACCGGGGTGAAGGAGACGGTCTGAAAAGGGTCGGAGAAGCACCGGATGTAGTCCGCGGAGAGCACGGTGAAGCCTTCGAGGCTCAGCTCCGGATCTTCGGGGTTCTTGGGTCGGTCCAGGAAGGCTACCGGGTTCCACGCGTACCCCTTCCCCCACCGGAGGCTCTTCTTTCCCGCCTCGGTCGTGAAGGAGGGCGACGGCTTCACGGATAGATAGGCCTCGAAGAGGTTCGCCTCGAGGTCGTCTCCCTGACGGGAGGTCTCGTATTCCACGTTGGGGCGCACGAAGAGGCGGGCCGGTCCTCTTTCGACGCTCGCTTCCAATTGCAGCCTTCCGTTCCACTCACTCGTCCACCCCTCTTCTCCGCCGTCGAGGAGCCGCAGCTTTTGGAAAGCGGCGTCGGGATCGCGGCGCATCGAGAGTGGCCTAGCTTCGACGTAGCCGCCGACGTGATACGGCTTCTTCTCCGTTTCCGAGAGGTCGAACGAGTAGGTCTCGTCGGCCGACGCGGCTCCCGTCCCGCCCGCACAGAGCAGCAGGAGGAGTGCGAGCGTGGGAGTCGCGGGCCGGATCATCCGCCTCGTCGCCCGCCTCAACGGAGGGATTCGAGATTGGGCATGAAGGTGAGCGTGAAGATCTCGTCCCTGAGCGGCCGCTTCTTCATCTTCGCGTAGATCATCACGGACTTGTAGCCCTTGTAGAGTAGGCTGTCGGTCTCGATCACGGAGGGGCGGACGATCCCGCCTCCGAGATCCTTCACCTCTCGGAAGTGGAGCGTCTTGATGAGCATCGAGGCTTCCGTGAGGCACTCGATCTTCGTGGGAAGCTTCTTCTGCTTGTCCGCCCATAGCTTGAGGCGGTCGTAGGCGACCGTCTTCCTCTTCGCCTTCAGGTGGAGGAGGTAGTCGCTTCCCTCTTCCTCGACCTTTTCGACCGCGTACTCCTCCGCGTAGTCGAGCTGCAGGATGTCGGCATTGTTGAACACCCCGCCGACGACGGATTGGAGGCTCGTGATCCGGACCGGCTTTCCGACGTTCGGGATGTAGAGCCACATGTTCTCGCCGAGCCTCAAGGTGCTTCGGCCCTTCTCGCTCGCCGGCGCGAGGAAGAGCGCCGCGACCTTGTCCCTGCCGCTCTTCAGCGTGAAGAGCGTGTACTCCTTGCGCCTTCCGTCGGGCTCGACGTTGATCAGCTTCCGATAGGACTCGTACGTCTCCGGGTTGAGGTTCCGATCGACCTGCTCCAGGAGTTGGGTACCGTCCACGGCGAGCGCCGGAGCCGCCGAGAGTAGGGCGAGGAAGATCACGCACCGTCGCAGCATCCGAGTGCTCCTTTCTTTCCGGCTCAGACGTGGCGCAGCGCCTGGATCGGCTCCATGCGAGAGGCCTTCAGCGCAGGCTGGAGGCTCGCGAGCACGGAGACGACGATCACCGTCGCCGAGATGGCCAGCAGGTCGGACGGGTGCACCACAGCCGAGAGGAGGAGCCCCTTCTGCTGCCCAAAGTCGAACCGCAGGTGCGCGAGGTTGAGGCCGAACACGATCAGGAGGCCGACGAGGTCGCCGATGACCGCTCCGACCACGCCGAGCGAAAACCCCTCCAGGACGAAGAGCGAGAGGATCTTTCGGGGCAGGGTTCCGATAGCCGCGATGGTCCCGATCTCCCGGACCCGCTCGTACACCGCCATGATCATCACGTTCATGATGCTGATGAGGACGATGGCGACCAGCATCACCTTGATGAAGAACGTCATCACCTCGATCATCTTGGCGATGTTGTAGAAGGGCGAGAGCTTCTCCCAGGCGTGTACCTCGAAGAGGGGCTGCCCCTGCTTGTTGACGTCTTTCGCGAGTGCCCCGTCGAGAGCCCGCGCGAACGGGTGCAGGGCGTCGAACCGCCGCAGACGGATCGCGACCTCGCTCACCTCCGGCTCCTCCAGGCGCAGCGTCTCGACCGCGTCTTCCATATGGACGTAGCCGTCGCGGCCGCCTGGTCCGGTGATGCCGTCCACGATACCGGAGACCCGGAACTGTTTGCCGTTCACGGAGCCGTCCCGATTCGTCGCGACGATCACGACCGGGTCACCGACCCTCACCTTCATCCCGTGGGCGAGGAGCGCCGGGATCAGGATCTCGCCTCGGTTGACGGTCTTCGACCCCTCGACGATCCGGGAGGGCAGAAGGGGAACGGTCTTGAACTCCCGCTCCGGATAGACAGCCACGAGGCGGATGTTCGTCGTTTCGGTGAAGTTGCTGAGCATTCCCCCGAACTTGATCCGGGGCGAGTACGCTTCGACTTCTGCACGCTCCTTCAGCGCCGCCTCGAGGCGGCGGTAGGCGCCCGCGCGGAGATTGAGGTTGAGCGGCAGGTTGTCGATCGAGGCGACGTATCCCTTCCGGTGGACCTGGACGTGCCCGAGCATCGAGTCCGTGATCTGCCCGATCATCATGTTCTTGAAAGAGCCCGAGACCGAGAGGAAGACCAGCACGAAGACCACTCCGACAGTGATCAAGGAAGCCGTGAGGGCAGTGCGGCGCTTGTAGCGAAGGAGGTTCCGCACGGCGATCTTCAACAGGTTCATCATCGGGTGCCTCCTCCTCTGGCCTCGCTGCCGGTCAACTCCCCGTCCTCGAGCGTGAAGACGACCTCCGCGGAGCCGACGATCTTCGGGTCGTGCGTCGAGAAGAGGAAGGTCGTCTCGAGTTCGTCTCGCATCTTCCGCATCAAGTCGATGATGAGGTAGGCGGTCTTGTGATCGAGGTTTGCGGTCGGCTCGTCGGCGAGCACGAGCTTGGGGTTCGTGACGAGCGCGCGGGCCACTGCGACGCGCTGCTTCTGGCCGCCCGAGAGCTGGCCGGGGTACTTGGCCTTCTGGTCCGCCATCCCTACGGCCTCGAGCAGGGAGAGGACCCTGCGCGACCGCTCCTTCGCCGGCACCTGCTGCACCATCAGCAGGGGGTACTCGACGTTCTCGTAGACCGTGAGCACCGGGAGGAGGTTGAAGTCCTGGAAGATGAACCCGACGTTCTCGCCCCGAAAGGAGGCTCCCTGCTTCCGGTCGAGCGACGACACGTCGACCCCGGCGACCGTGAGGGCGCCGCTGGTCGGGGTGTCCAGGCAGCCCAGCAGATTCAGGAGCGTCGTCTTTCCGCTTCCGGAGGGACCCACGAAGCAGACGAACGAAGCCGGCTCGATCGTGAAACTGACCCCCCGCAGGGCCGGTATCGTCGTGTCCCCCGTCCGATACTCCTTCCGAAGATCGCTCGCCGTGATCAAAGCCGCCATGGGACCACCTCAGTGTTTACTATGATGACGAAACCAGTGAGACGGTGACCTCGAGACCCAACCTTTGCGTGCTGACCCACTGGAGGTGACATGCTCACGATCGACATCCCGGGCCGCCCCTCCCTCTCGCTCGCTTACGTCGTGCTCGACGTCAACGGCACGATTACGGTGGACGGCGCAATTTCCGACGAGGTCGCGGAGAGGATCCGGGAGCTCGGGCGGAACCTGAAGGTCTGGCTCCTCACCGCGGACACCTTCGGGACCGCAAAGGAGCTCGCGCGGAGGCTGGGAGTCGAGGCCATCGTCCTCGAACCCGGCGGCCGGGAGCAGGAGCAGAAGGCCGAGTTCGTGCGCGGCCTCGGCCCCGGCGGCTGCGTCGCGATCGGGAACGGTGCGAACGACACGTCGATGCTCGAGGCGGCCGACCTCGGGATCGCGGTCCTCGGCCGCGAAGGGCTCTGTCCGGAGCTGCTGACCCGGGCCGACCTCGTGGTCACGAGTCCGGAGGACGCGCTCGATCTCCTGCTCTTCCCGAGAAGACTCGTCGCTACCCTCCGGAAGTAGCGGCTTCCGCCGGGGCGCCCTCGGCCTCCACCTGGCAGGCGAATCTCCGGTTGGACGTGGCCGAGCAGTAGGGATCTCTCGGTTCGGCCGGAGTGAGCAGGTTGACGTTGGGCCCCTCGTCTCCGGGATTGCCCCAGCCGAAGTCGACGATCACCACCCCTGGCCGCACCTCATCCGTGACCTTCGCCTTCAGCCGGATGCTCGCTCGCGGAGAGCGCACGCTCGTCCAGGCAGCATCCGGAATGCCTCTGGCCCGCGCGTCATCGGGATGGATCCTCACGAGCGGCTCGGGCTCCCTGCGGCGCAACGGGGGCAGGTTCCGGAAGCGGGTGTGCACGTAGCTCCCGGGCCTGCGGGTGGTCGCGATCAGGGGATACTCCGCGTCGGGCTCCTCCGCCGGGGGCCGATACTGAGGGAGCGGGTCGTAGCCGAGGGCCCGGAGGTGTTCGGCGCAGAATTCGACCTTGCGTGAAGGAGTGGCGAAGCCCTCGGTCAGATACTTCCGGTAGCGCAGGGGACCGGTGACGTACCGGATGGGCTGCCGCCTCAGGTCTTCGAAGCCGATCCCCAGGGGCTTCAGCTTGGCGTCGACCCACTCCTCGTTGTTCCTCCAGGGGTACGGATCGCCGACGCCCAGGCGTCGGGCGAGATCGTACTCGACCTCGTAGATCGGACGCGCTTCGCCGAGGGGCTCGATGACCTTCTGCCGCAGCGCGACGATCCCTCCCTCGCGGCTCGAGTAGGCTTGATACCCGTAGCGCTCGAAGTCCGAGGCGTCCGGGAGGACCACGTCGGCGAGCTCCGCCGTGGCCGTCAGGAAGAGGTCGTAGACCACCAGGAGCTCCAGCTTCTCGAGCGCCCTTCGCACCTTTGCCTGGTCGGCGTTGATGAGCAGCGGATTGCCGTGGTAGACGATCAGCGCCTTGGGCCGGTAGGGCTCTCCCGTGAGCACCGCGTCCATGATCGAGGGGAAGGTGGTCTTCGGGTAGAGCGGGTTCCGGTCGCCTCCCAGGGGATTACCCACCGAGCCCGAGACGGGACAGCGCGCGGCGCGGGGCAGGGGGAAGAAGACGTTTCCGCCGGGGACGTCCAGATTCCCCGTGAGCGCCGCCAGCATCCCGGTGATGCGGACCGTGTCGACGACGTTCGTATGCTGATCCAGCCCGTTCCCTTCGCGGATCGCGGCCGGCTTCGTGCTCGCGTAGGTCCTCGCCAGGCAGGCGATCCGGTCGGCGTCGATTCCGGTGATCCCTGCCGCCCATTGCGGCGAGAGAGGCCGCACGTGCTCTCGAAGAGCGGGGAACCCGACGCTCCAGTCCCGCACGAACTCCCGGTCGTAGCGCTCCTCCTCCACGATCACGTGCAGCATCGCGAGCCCCAGCGCCGCGTCCGTGCCGGGAAGGATCGGAAGGAAGTCGTCGGCCAGCTCGGCCAGTTCCGTCCGCCTCGGGTCGATGACGATCAGCCGGGCGCCCCTCTTCTTGGCCGCCTGGATCACGCCGTGGAGCCTTCCATACACTGCCAGCTCCGCCGGGCTCATGGACTCCGTGGGGTTGGAGCCCCAGACGACGATGCAGCGGGTGTCCTCGTAATCGGGGTCCGTCCTCGACCCGTGGACGAGTTGGAGCCCCATGTGCCGCGGCACGGAACAGAGGTGGCCGGGACTCGCCCAGTTGGGTGAACCGAAGTTCGTCAGGAGCTGGACGAAGGAGTCGCGGGTCTCTTCGGCGACCGGCGCCCCTGCGTACCTCGTGACGCACTGTGGGCCGTCCTTCTCCTTGATCTCCAGCATCTTCTCGGCGATGCGGTCCAGCGCTTCCTCCCAAGACGCGCGCCGGAAACCGCTCGGCGTCTTCACGAGGGGGTGGGTGAGCCGGTCCTTGCTGTAGACCAGCTGGGGGCTCGCCAAGGCCTTCGGGCACAAGGCGCCCCGGTTCAGGGGGTGCGCCTCGCTTCCTGAGACCCGTTCGATGACGCCGTCCTTGACGTGAACCTCCAGTCCGCAGTTCGAGTGGCAGAAGCCACAGACCGTCTGCACGATCCCGTTCGTGGCCATACGGGCTCCTTTCCGCCGGGTCGGACGCGCGGCCCAGAGAGTGGCCGCCCCCCCCGGGACGATCTAAGCCGTTGAAGGTTCTCTCGGGCGACGGCCCCGTCTCAGGCCGAGAACGTGTACCTCGTACCGGCCGTGTTGAGGATGAACTGGCCGGGCATCTCCCTCGCGAAGAGCGTGATCGCTTCAAAGCCCGTGCAGTGCGCCGGCACGATGATCGCGGGCTGGATGGCCTTGATGTCGGCGACCGTTCTCTGGATCACCTCGGGCTTGGCGTTGATCAGGTGGAAGCCTCCGATCACCGCGTGCACCTTCTCCACGCCGGTCATGCTCTGGGCCTGCCGGATCGTGTTGACGATCCCGGAGTGGGCGCAGGAAGAGAGGACGACGAGCCCCTTTCCCTTCAGGTTGAACACCATCGCCTGTTCGCCCGGGAAGGAATCCACGACGGCCGCCCCTTCCTTCTCCACGAGGAGCGTGGGATTGGGCTTTTCGTAGTCGGTCACCCGGGCGATGGGCCCGGTGAGGTACCCTCCCGGGAGCACTTCGGTCGGGCTCGTGACCTCCGACACCCGGACGACGTCGAGGCTCTCGAGCTCCGCGCGGTTCAGCTTGCCGATGTCCATCCGGTTGGTCGTGCCGGGCACGAGGGAGTATCTCCGCTCGAAGACTTCGGGTCCGACGAACAGCGGGGTACCCTTGCGGATCTTGGAGCGGTTGAGCTCGAGCACGTCCTTGAGGCCCGACCAGTGGTCGAAGTGCCCGTGACTCAGACCGAACCCCGCCGCCTTCCCGAGGTCGATCCCGAGGAGGGCCATGTTCCGATTGACGCCGCCGCCGTCCAGCCCGTAGTCGAACATGAAGCCGGTGGCACGGCCGGCCGACACCGTCTCGATGAAGTAGGAGAGGCCGTGCTCGGCGTGCATCGAGGTCCCGGGCAGCACGCGATACCTCTTCGTCACGGGCGCATCCGGCCTCAGCGCGTCGTAGTAGTTGTCGGTGATCACCGTGACGACGATGCTGTCGAGCTCCGGAATCCGTGCGGCTTCGCGACGGCCGTCCGGCGCGGCGATGAGATCACCCGCCATGAGCACCGTGCCCGCGGCTACCGTGGCTTTCAGAAACTCCCTCCGGTTGACGTCAGTCGTCATGGCGAGCTCCCTCCAATTCTGATTGTTCGGTGCATGATCGGATAGACGCTGGGGCCGGCCGGCAGGTTACATCCGGGGCCTGACTTTTTACGCCCGGAAGGAGATTTGCAGCCTTGACCTCCCACCTCAGAAACGATGTTCTATTCTGTGGGCCGGCCGGGTCAAGGTATTTTAACGCAAAGTGTGCGGAAATTGGGTGGACCTGCGCCTGCGCTGCGCCAGCCGCGGCTACCCTTCCATGATGCTCCGCTCGGCTCTGTTCGTGCCGGGCAGAGCCGAGCGGAGGCGCTATTTCTTCCTGGCCTCGCGACGTCCCGCGTCGGCCCTCCGGCTCCCTCGTCACCTCTCCCCCGATTGCCTGGTTCATGGCGGCTGGCCCGGCTGGAGCTGGAGGGGCCTGAATGGCGAGCCGGAGCAGTCTCTGGGTGCGAGCCGTCCAGGCGCCCTCGAGCTCACTGGCCAGCCTAGGGCCCGGGCATGTGTGAGGGCACGAACTCGACCCCGTCGAAGCCGGGTACCGGAGCCGGCAGGAGCTTCAGATTGCCGGGGTCCTGGGCGTCCCAGCGCATCAGCATCGCGTGATCCTCGTGCGTGGTGTTGTGGCAGTGCCCCATGTAGATCCCGATGAAGTCTCGCGCTCGGAAGGCGATGAGGACGTCGTCGGTGCTCTCGTCGTCCCGGCCGATCCGGTAGAGGTCCTTGCGGGCCCACTTCTCCCACTCCGGGGGCTCCCCACCCTTTCGCGAAAGGATGATGCCCTCCTCGTAGTGCACGTGCACGGGGTGGTCCCAGCCGCCGCCGCCGTGGATGTTCCACACCTCAGGAGCGCCCCCGACGAGAGCGGAGACGCGGGCCGGGTCCATCGGGAAGGCCGCTCCGCCGTCGACCTTGATCTGCCACGGGTGCTGGCTGCCGCCCTCCGTCCGGACGAACTCGACATCGTGGTGGAGGGCCGTGGCCAGGGCGGGGTCGTCACGCTGCAGGGGAAGCGGGATCATCTGGAGCTTGCCGGGCTCATAATCGGCCGGATCCATGCTGAGATCCGTTCCGTCGTAGGCGTGCACCCGGAACTCCAGGAACTTCCCGACCGCGGGATCGCCGTTGATCCAGCGGTCCGGCCTGCCGTCCCCGTTGTCGTCGCGCGCCTCGGCCTTGTAGCGCTCGGAGAGGACGTCCTCGAGGGGAATCCTGCCCTTCACCCCTCTGCCGTCCTCGTGCTCCATCACGTTCACGAAGTAGAGCCTGTCGCCCGGTTGGATGCCGTGCTTGGCGAAATCGATGACGATGTCATAGCGCTCCGCGATGCCCTGGGTCGGGAGCCGGCCTTTGTAGTCCAGGGGATCCAGGTTATTCGGGTTGAGAGACCTCGTTCCGTCGAAGGGGACCGCGTGCTCCATGAGGTTGCCGTCGTTGGCGATCATGTGGAAGGGCACGCGGTTGTACGAGACCCCGGAGCCCGCCGGGCCCGGGATCTCGCCGGAGTCGCCCTGCACCTGGTGCACCACGGCGAACGCGAAGTAGCGGGAGACCGCGCCGTTCAGTATCCGGAAGCGGTAGCGGCGGGCACGCACGTCCAGGTACGGGTGGTAGAGCCAGTTCGTGAGTACGTGGTCGCCGAGGAAGCCGTCGAAGTTCTGGGTGTTGTACCAGAGCTGGCCTTCAGAGGTCTGGCCCCAGGCCTTGTCGGCGATCACGAGGTTCACGTCGTAGTCGCGGTTGCCCCAGGAGAGCGCCGTGCCGCTCGGGAAGCGGAGGTTCACCCCGTCAGCGACGGCTTCGTTCCCGCGGTCGAGCGCGCTGTAGTAGTTCATCATCACGGCGTTGCCCTTGTAGACGTTCTCCGCCGTGTGATCGAGCATGTGGTCGTGGAACCAGTGGGTGCTCATCGTCTCCCGCCAGTCGCCGCGAAGCTGGATGCGGCCGTTCTCGCAGGACTTGAGCGTGGGGAGCCCGTCGTTGTCGTCGTCGACAGGGAGCGTTTCCGCCGCCTCGCACGGGAAGGCCGCGCGGGGTTCGCTCGCGCCGGTGTTGATCGTGTCGTAGCCCGCGAGCTGGAGCGGCCACCGGTAGTCGTAGTACTCGCCGGGGAAGAAATAGGCGGCCGCGAAGCCGTCGCTCTCGGCGGGCGAGTGGCCGTTGTGCTCGTGGGTCGTGATCGTGTGCCGGCCGAACCCGAGGTTCGCGGCGGCGTCGATCGGGAGCGCGTTGTAATGGCGCATCAGGACGGCCTCACCGTAACGCGCCATCAGGAGCTTCGGCGGCAGCGTCCCGTCGAAGGTCCAGAGGGCCAGCGGGTCCTGGAAGGGCATGTTCGGGTGAAAGCGGATCGGGAGGCCGGCGGTTGTCGCCGTCAGCGTCGGCGCGCCGGGTACGGTGGACGTGTAGACCGTGTGGTAGAGCCCGCCGCGACCGAACTCCCCGAGCTCGTAGCGATGGAGCTGCCTTCCGTCGCGGAAGCCGCCGTTCACGCGGGCGCCCGCCTGGGCCGTCTTGTAGTAGACCTGCGGGTAGAATTCGTCCCACCGCTGGTGGGCCCACCCCTCGCCTCCGGGCCGGCCCTCGGCGGGGCCGGCGACTCCGAAGCCGGTCTTCGGGGGGACGAGCTGCCGGCCGAGGTAGTCCTCGATGTGCCCCTTCCAGGGATTCTCATCGAAGACGTTCGACAGGCGCGTCGGGAGGGGCGCGACACCCGGCTGGCGAAGGAACGCCACCAGCGCGGCGGGGTCCGGGCCGCTCAGCGCGTCGACCGGGGGGAGGGTAGGGCGCGAACGGGTCGGCCGGGGTCGCCGGGAAGGGCTCGGTCCCGAACTCCTCGAAGAGTAGGCACTGCTGCTCGAAGGAGCCGGCGCCGTAGAGAGGGCTGGGCGTACTGTCCGTGGGGATCTTGAAGACGCCTCGTTGCGGCGCGGAGTCGTTCGCGTCCGCGATGCCGTCGGCGTCGTCGTCGAAGTCGGCGTTGTTCCCGATGCCGTCGGAGTCGGTGTCGAGGCTCTCGCTTGAGTCCAGCGGGAAGGCGTCCTCGAGGTCGGGGACGAGGTCGTTGTCGTCGTCGAGGTCGAGGACGAGGTTGGACGCGGTGATTTGATCGAGAGTGGCGTTGGGGTTGAAGGCGTCGGGCTGCCCGTCGCCGTCCGTGTCCACGGCCGCCGCGGGATCGGCGGGGAAGGCGTCGACGCCGTTGGGGACCCGATCGCCGTCGGCGTCCAGGCTCGGGGGAAGACTGCCGAGATCGAGGCCCCCACCTCCGCCGCAGGCGTTGAGCCCGAGAAAGGCCAGGAGCAGGGTAGCCCAAAGCCACCACGGGCGCGGTGCCAGACCTGTCTTTGTCGGTTGGAGGCGCCGCTTGCCTTTGGGGCGGAATCGTTCAGGCCGTGGTCTCATGGCTGCTCCTTGTCTCCCCCCTGTATCGCCGCAGCGTCACTGAGCGCGTCGAGGTGACCCGCTCTTCGTGCGGGGCGGGCGTGTTGACTCTTCCCGTGCCTCCCAACCGTCGGTGAGCGTCTCGAGAAACGCGACGAGGTCGTCCACCTCGTCCCCGGTGAGGCCCACCTCCTTCGCTGAAAGCCGCAGGTTCCCGAGCTCGGTCCGATTGGTACTTCAGCTTCCGGCGCGAGGACGAAGCAGTCCCTCCAGTCAGCGCGCCGGCAGAACAGCCCACACGCCGCTCCCGGGTGGAACGAGCCTCTTCAGGGCGAGCGGCCGTAAAGTCCGGTCACCTCCGGCCCCGGGTTTCCGTTGCGCAAGGCCCGGTTAGGGCTGCGTCGTGAAGCTGGGAGCTAAGGCTTCAGGAGGGGAAGGGCGGCGCGCGGGGTGGGTTCGACGTCAGCTCTTCTGGAGGCGCGAGGAAGTCCGGAGGGAGAGTGAGCGGCCGGAGCCCCCTCCTTTCCTGCGGAGAGACGAACGAGAGGCTCGCGTAGCGGGCGTGCTTGAAAGGGGAGAGCGCTGAACAGAAGGGGCAGGGATGCCGCTCCTCCTGGCCGGACCCTTCCAATGCGAGGACGGGGATCGGCCGAGCGGAGCAGCACGAATGGACTCGGGTCCGATAGCTCTGGCAGGTGTAGACGAGGGGCAGAAGGAGGTGGGCCGAAAGCGCTACGAGCCCGAGGAACCCGGCGAACCGCGGCCCGGCGCCCGGCCTGCGGCCGGCCAGGGGGAAGCGAGCAGCCTTTGGGGGCGAAGAGAACTCCGCCATCGGAGGAATGCTCCTCGTGAAGGTGGGGCGGCGATCGTGCCCATCGAGGCGCTACATTTCACACACGATACCGTGGTTTCTGGGCGGCGCAAGTGCGCCAAAATTACTCTCATTTTAGTACAATGGGACCCTCGCTCGTCCCTCCGGGGCTCTTCTGCCAGCCTTCCGACACTCTACGGAGGATTTGAATGCACGGCGTACCGGATCGGCCGGATACTCCGGGCGGCCGCCTTTGGCATCCTCAGATACCGCGATGAGAAGCTATACACGACGTCGTAAATAGTTGCGCGTACCGGGTTGCCGTAGGGTGGGCGGTTCTCGCGCAGCGAGGTTCGCCCACGCGTGGGGCTGTATAGCTAGTGTCCGTCCGGAAAAGCCGCTTTTGGGCTAAAGGGGTCCCGGGGAGAGCGCGAGAATGATCGCCGCCCCTCCGTGCTGCTTCAGACCCGGCCACCAAGTCCGACTGCTTATTAGCCACCGTGG
>JACRCS010000787.1 GCA_016218905.1 Deltaproteobacteria bacterium | reverse complement strand
CGTGAAGTGGGGCGTCTTCCGCTACACCCGCGACCAGGAGTTCCTGGCCCGGGAGAAGGTCCGGTACATCGGAGAGGAGGTCGCGGCCGTCGCCGCGGAGACCGAGGACCTGGCCCGGGAGGCGGTGGGCCTGATCGAGGTCGACTACGAGCCGCTCCCCGCGGTCTTCGACCCCCTCTCGGCCATGGCCGAGGGCGCTCCGCAGCTCCACGAGGGAAGTCCGGGGAACCTCAACATCCACGTTCCCATCCACGTGGGCGACGTGGAGGCCGCGCTCGAGGAGTGCGACTACGTCCACTCCGAGCGCACGGAGTCGGAGGAGGAGAGCTACTTCACGGCCGAGCCGTACGCGGTGCTCATCCACTGCGACACCCAGGGCAACTACGAAGTCTGGATGCCCAACGCGAGCCCCCACACGAAGGCCAAGGGCCTCGCCAACGCGCTCGAGGTTCCGGTCTCCAAGGTGCGGGTGCGCCACGTGACGGTGGGCGGCGCCTTCGGGGGCCGGAGCGACATGTTCCCGGGCGAGTACATCGCGGGGCTCCTCTCGCGGAAGACCCGTCGGCCGGTGAAGCTCGTCTACACTCGCGAGGAGAACTCCATCGCGATCCGCCAGGGCCACTCGATGGTCGTGGAGACCACCTTCGGCTTCAAGAAGGACGGCACCCTCCACGCGGTGGACGTGACGGCCCACATGGACGGCGGCGCCTACTCATCCACCGGTCCCATCGCCACGAGCGTGCCCTTCCTCTGTTTCGAGCAGACCTACCGGGTGCCGAACGTCCGCTACAACGGCTACCGCGTCTACACGAACAAGCCGATCCGCGGCATGATCCGGACCCACGGCCGCGCCTGGGCGTGCAACGTCGACATGCAGCTCGACCTCGCCGCCCGCGCGCTCGGACTGACGCCGGTGGAAATCCGGAAGAAGAACGCCCTCGGGACCGGGGAGTACACGCCGACCCGGAGCTATATCCCCTCCATGGCGAGCGTCGAGACCATCGACGCCGTGGCCGAGGCGAGCCGCTTCAGCGAGAAGTGGGGGAAGCTCCCGCCCTTCCACGGGATCGGGATCGGCTGCGTGAGCGTCATGAGCGGCTTCCCCATGGGGATCCGGGGCGGCTCGGCCGCGGTCGTAAAGTTCGACGAGGACGGGGGCGCGACCCTCATCTCCGGCGTCGTCGATAACGGGCAGGGAAACGAGGGCGTGGTCCTCCAGATCGCCGCCGAAGCGCTCGGGATGCCCCTCTCGGAGATCCAGCTCGTCGCCTCCGACACCGGCGTCACGCCCATCGACCAGGGGGCGTACTCCCAGGCGACCACCCTCGTGAGCGGCAACGCCGTGCGGCTCGCCTGCGAGGACGCCAAGCGCCAGCTCCTCGAGCTCGCTGCCGAGGTGATGGAGGCGAGCGCGGCGGACCTCGACATCGCCGAAGGCAAGGTCTTCGTCAAGGGGTCCCCCTCCCGCTCCATCCCGGTCGCCCGCGCCATCCGGACGGGGCTCCTCCAGGGGAAGAACGTCGTCGGCCACGGGAGCTTCGGCCCCAACGTCGACCAGAGCCGCGAGTGGATCCAGAACCCCAAGGGCCAGCTCGCGGCCGCCTTCAGCTACGGGAGCGCTATCGTCGAGGTGAAGGTGGACCCGGAGACCGGGTTCGTCGACGTACTCGACGTCTGGGCGTGCCACGACTGCGGCAAGGCGATCAACCCCAAGGCGATCCAGGGCCAGATGGAGGGGGGCGTCGCCATGGGCGGCCACGGCGGCATCCTGCTCGAGGCGTGCAAGTGGCATGAGGGCGCGAACCTGAACACCGGCTTCCTCGACTATCGGATTCCGCTGGCCCCCGACATGCCGCCGATCCACAGTCTCCTCGTGGAGCCCCACGACCCCAACGGCCCCTTCGGCGCGAAGGAGGGCGGCCTTTCGATCTCCATGTGCGCGGCCCAGGCGTACACCAACGCCATCGCCGACGCCATCGGGACCTACATCAAGGAGTTCCCCTTTACGCCGGAGCGGATCCTGGCGGCCCTCAAGAGCCGCAACGCCTCGGGAGGTGAGACATGAAGGCGACCGAGATCGACCACCTCTGCTTCGCGGTCCGGGACCTCGAGGCGGCCATGGCAGTCTACGAGGACACCCTGGGGCTCGAGTGCGACGGCGTCTACACCGCCGAATCGGAGAAGATCCGGGTCGCGCGCTACTACCTGGGCAGCGTCGCCCTGGAGCTGATGGAGCCCACCGAGCCGGACAGCGAAGTCGGCCGCTTCCTCGAGAAGAAGGGGGAGGGGCTCTTCCTGATCTCCTACCGAGTCGAGGACGCAGAGAAGGGGCTCAAGGAGCTCAACGCCAAGGGTTACAAGACCATCGATCACAAGCCGCGGGAGCTGATGGGAAATCGCTACGCCTTCGCCGCCCCGCCCAAGGTCATGTGCGGGATTCTCACCGAGATTCTCGACGGAGACTTCGACCGCAACTACGACTAATTTCGAATTGAGGAATTCCGAATTAAGGAATTCCGAATTAAGGAATCCCAAAACCCCGAATCCGGAATTCGGAATCCGGAATTCGGAATCTGGAATAGGAGCAAGCGCATGAAAGCTTTCGTCATCGGCGGCGCCGGAGACATGGGGCAGGCCGCCGTCCGGGACCTCATCAAGCAGGAGCCGGTCGAGAAGGTCGTCATCGGCACCCGCAACGCGGATCCCGCGCGGCTTCACGAGAAGCTCAGGGCGAGTCCAAAGATTTCGCTCGTGAGGGCGGACGCCTACGATCGCAAGGGTCTCGTCGCGGCGATCCAGGGCTGCGACGTCGTCATCAACTGCGCCGGCCCGTTCTACAAGACCGCGGTCGCCGTCGCCCGGGCCGCGGTCGAGGCGCGGATCAGCTATATCGACATCTGCGACGACTACGAGGCCGCAGGCATCCTCTACGCCTCCGATATCGATCGCGCCGCCCGGCAAGCCGGCGTCACGGTGCTGACGGGCATGGGCTCCGACCCGGGCACGAACAACATCGTCGCGAAGTACTTCGCGGACCGGCTGGACCGCGTCGACGAGATCGAGCTCTACTGGGTCGTGAGCATCGCCGACCTGGGCCAGGGAGCCGCGTGGGACCACAGCCTCCATATGATCAAGGGCAACGTCCCCCAGTTCCTGGACGGCAAGCTCCAGGAGGTGAAGGCGGGCACCGGAGAGGAGGTGGTCCGCTTCCTCGACCCCCTGGGAGACTGCCGGATCAGCTACGTCGGACACCCGCAGCCCCTCACGATCCCGCGCTACATCCCGGGCGTGAAGAAGGTCGTCATCAAGGGCGCCCTCATCCCCACCTGGGTCGACGACTTCATCAAGCACCAGGAGGACACGGGCTTCCTCAGCACCGAGCCCGTCGACGTGAACGGGGTCCGCGTCACGCCCTTCGACCTGACGCTGAAGCTCTGGAACGAGATCCCCAACGATCGGGACAAGGGCCCGCAGGCGTCCGGGATGAAGATGATCGTCCGGGGAGAGCGGGGCGGGAACCAGGTGACCTACACGGCGGACGTGGTGGGCCGCACCGCCGCCGGGACCGGGCTCCCGGTCTCCATCGCCGCCCTCATGCTCGACGCGGGACAGATCACGGCCAAGGGCGTCGTGGCGCCGGAGGGGTGCATCGACCCGAAGACGTACCTCGCCGAGATGATCAAGCGCGGCGCGAAGATTCATCAAACCGAGACGGTTCGGTCGCTGCTTTCCGTGTAGTTTTCGTCAGTTATCCGGCGCCCCTGGACGGGTCCGACGCGTCGGACGAGTCAGACCCGTCGGAACGGCCGGGCTCGACCAAAGGAGAAGACATGAGCACTGCCGAAAAACTGACCATCGCCCGGAGCCTTGAGCTCTTCGAAGAGGCCAAGACGCTCGTCCCGGGAGGGGTCCTGGGGGCGCGAAAGCCCAGCGACTTCGTGGAGGGGGAGTACCCGATCTTTCTGGAGAGCGGTAAGGGGTGCCGGCTCGTCGACGTCGACGGCAACGAGTACATTGACTACCTCTGCGGCTACGGCCCCATGATCCTCGGGTACCGAGAGGAGGAGGTCGACGAGGCCGTCGTCCGACAGATCCGGGACAAGGGGTTCTGCTTCACCCTCACTCAGCCCTACCAGAACGAGCTGGCGAAGAAGATCCGGGAGCTCGTGCCCTCTGCGGAGCTGAGCATCTTCCTCAAGACCGGCTCCGACGCCACGACGGCGGCCATTCGGATCGCGCGGGCGTACACGAACCGGGTCAAGGTGGTGCGCTGCGGGTACCACGGCTGGCACGACTGGTGCGTGGAGATGAAGGGCGGCGTCCCGGCGAAGCTCTACGAGGACGTGCACGAGTTTCGGTACAACGACCTCGACGGCCTCAAAGACGTGCTGGAACGGCACGGGAAGGAGACCGCGGCCATCATCATGACGCCCTTCGGCCACCCCCTCCACGCCAAGATGGAGGAACCGAAGCCCGGCTTCCTGGAGGGAGTGCGGGAGCTCGCGGACCGGCACGGCGCGGTGCTCGTCTACGACGAGATCCGGACAGGCTTCCGGCTCTCGCTGGGCGGCGCGCAGAAGCTCTACGGCGTCACGCCGGACCTCTCGGTCCTGGGCAAGGGGATCGCCAACGGCTACGCGATCAGCGTCGTCACGGGAAAGCACGACGTGATGATGGCCGCGGCCCACGCCCTCTTCATCTCGTCGACGTTCTTCCCGAACAGCGACGGCTACGTGGCCGCCTTGAAGACGATCGAGATCCTGGAGCGCGAAGACGTGCTGGGGAAGATCTGGGCCAAGGGCGAGCGCTTCCTGGAGCGCCTCCGCGGGATCATCGCGAAGCACGACGTCGGCGCCGAGCTGACGGGCGTCGCCCCGATGTTCTTCGTCTCGTTCAAGAAGGACGAGCACCAGAAGGGAAAGCGCACCGACTTCTACACGCAGATGATCCGGCGGGGGATCTTCTTCACCCCCCACCACCACGGCTACATCTGCTATCGGCACACGGACCAGGACCTGGAGACGACCGCCCGGGTGATCGACGAATCGCTGGAGTACGTGAAGGCGAAGTACCCGGGCTAACGGGGACGGTCGACCGGCTTGGCGGCCCAAGGGCCCCGGCCCGGCAAGCAACAGTTGCCACGAGGAGCGAGCATGGTCGCTGACTCGTCCACCCTGCGCGCGGGTCCGCTGCCCGACCCGCAACAGCGCCTCTGGAACCCGGAAGTGGAGGAGCTGGCCCCGGAGCGCCTCCTCGAGCTCCAGTGGACGCGGCTCCAGGCGGAGCTCCGGTACGCTTATGCCCGCTCCCCGTTCTACCGGAAGACCTTCGACGAGGCGGGCGTCCGGCCGGGGGACGTCCGCACCTGGGACGACTTCCGCCGGGTCCCCGTGCTCGCGAAGGACGACCTCCGCCGCGCCCAGACCGAGAGCCTGGAGACGGAGGGCCACCCCTTCGGCGGGATCACCTGTGCCCCCCGCGAGAAGGTCGTCCGCGTCAACGCCACCTCCGGCACCACGGGCGTGCCTACCCTTTACACGCTCACCGCGTCCGACATCGCAGTCGTCAACGAGATGCACGCCCGCAAGTACTGGCGGGCGGGCGTCCGGCCCGGCACCGTCATGCTCCAGGCCCTCTCCCTCTCCATGTTCACCGGTGGCCTGCCGCTCTCCCAGGGGATCATGCACCTGGGCGCCTGCGTCGTGCCCGCCGGCGCTGAGGGGGGTGCCCGGCGGGTCCTCGAGCTCGCCCGGCTCACCAGCGCCGAGGCGATCGTCGCCACGCCGAGCTTCGGCGAGCTCCTGATCGAGCGCTGCCCCGAACTCCTCGGGGTGCCGCTCACCGAGCTCGGGTTCAAGTGGTTCTTCTCCGCCGGGGAGCCCGGCGGTTCGATTCCCGAGGTGCGGGCGCGGCTCGCCGAGGGCTTCGGCGCCCGGGTCTTCGACCACACGGGCGGCGGCCACGGCTTCCACGGGATCACCTGCGACGCCGAGGAGGGGATGCACTTCGTCTCCGGCGACCACTGTCTGTTGGAGCTCGTGGAGCCGAAGACCCGCCGCCCGATCCCGCTCGCCGACGGCGCCGAGGGGGAGATGCTCGTCACCTGGCTCGCCTGGGAGGGCGGCCCCTTCATCCGCTCGAGCTTCGGAGACGTCATCCGGGTCGCGACCTCGCCCTGCCGCTGCGGCCTGCCGGGCCTTCGCTTCTCCATCGTGGGTCGGGCCGACGACATGCTGATCGTCCGGGGCGTCAACGTCTTCCCCGCCGCGATCCAGGGCGTGCTCGCGACGTTTGTCCCGCGCGTGACCGGCCACTTCCGGATCGTGCTCCGGGCGCCGGGGCCCCGGGTGGAAGGCCGGCTCCGGCTCCGGGTCGAACGGGGCCGCGGCGGCGAGGGCGAGGCGCTCGCGTCACTCGGCCGGGAGATGGAGGCCCGCGTGCGCGACGAGCTCCGGGTCCGGCCGGAGATCGAGTGGGTGGAGCCCGAGAGCCTCCCCCGGGAGGCTCACAAGACGAAGCTGATTCTGGTTGAAAGCCAAGGCCAAGGCCAAGGTTGAGGTCGAGGTTGAGGTTCAGGCGCTCGGGGCGCGGGTCGGGGGTCGGGGGTCTTGGTTCGAGCCGCGGCGCTTTTGGGGGCGCGGGTCGGGGGTCTTCCCTCCGGCGGGGCAGGATCCCTCGGTTTCTTCCTGCCCAGGTGTACGTTCGAGGGGTGGTGGTCAGACTTCTGCTCCCGGGCGACAGCTCGCCACTGCCGCCTGCCCCTTCTCCGGGAAGACCCCCGACCCGCCCTGGCATTGTCTCGCCTCTTCCAGCTGGAGAACGGCGAGGAACGGCCGGGGCCACTGGCTCGAACCGGCACCCGAGGCTTCCGGAGGTCGGGGAGGTGTCTCCGTGGAGGCGGCCAGGCGACTTTGGCGAAGGGGTGTCGAACGGCGAGAGCTCGCCACCAGGGCAAGTAACGCGAACCTCAGAGCGAAGCCTTCAGGGATCCTGGCCGCCGGAAGGGAGACCCCTCCCCGACCGTCCCGCTGCGATCAGCTCGAGGTGAGGCAAATGATGAGCAGCCCGAGGGCCCTTTGGTTCGAGCTGACTCCTTTGGGGTACGGGTCGGAGGTCCTCCCTCCGGCGGGGCAGGATCCCTCGGTCTCTTCCTGCCCAGGTGTACGTTCGAGGGGTGGTGGTCAGAGTTCTGCTCCCGGGCGACAGCTCGCCAATGCCGCCTGCCCCTTCTCCGGGAAGACCCCCGACCCGCCCTGGCAGGTTGTCGCAGGGTCGAACAGGGAGACCACGAAGACCGTTGCCTGGTCTGACCCGGTACGCAAACCTTCCGGAGGTCGGGGAGGGGTCTCCGTGGAGGCGGCCAGGCGGCTTTGGCGAAGAGGTGAAGGCCAGCCATGAGCACCCCCACCGCCTCTGACATAGCGATCCTCCAGCGCCGGCTGAAGGGGCTCACGACGGAGATGGGCCTGTCGCTCCTCCACACGGCGCGCTCGCCCATCCTCGCCGAGGCCCGGGACTTCGTCACCGGGCTCTACGACGCTCGTGGCAAGATGCTCGAGCAGACCGAGTACATCCCGGTGCTCGCCTTCGCGGTCCAACCGGCGCTCCGCTCGGTCATCGAGCGCTTCGGAAACGACCTCGCTCCCGGCGACGTGATCCTCCACAACGACGTCTTCTCCGGCGGGAACCAGCTCGCCGACGTCTGCGTCTTCCGGCCGATCTTCTGGCCGCCGGAGGGCGGTGAGCTCGTCGCCTGGGCGGCCGCCAAGGGACACCAGGCGGATATCGGCGGCGCGGTCGCGGGAGGCTACAACCCGCGGGCCACCGAGGTCTGGCAGGAGGGCCTGCGGATCCCTCCCTTGAAGGTCGTCGAGGCGGGCCGGCAGCGGCGGGACGTGTGGGAGGCCGTCCTCGCGAACCTTCGCTACCCGGTCGTCGCCGAGGACCTCCAGGCCGCCATGGGGGCCTGCGTTGTCGGGGAGAGGGGCTTTCACCGCCTCCTCGCCCGCTCCGGGCTGGAAGGCTTCCGAGCGCAGGCGGACGCCCTCTTCGCGGCCACCGAACGCAGGATGCGGGCGGCGATCCGGGAGTTTCCTCCGGGCGTCTACGAGGGGGAGGCCCTCGTCTGCGCCGGCGCGGAGGAGCGCGGGGGCGCGCTCCGGATCCGCTGCCGCGTGGAGATCGCGGACGGAGCGCTCCGGCTCACGTACGCGGGCACCTCGCCGCAGACCCCCGGGTTCATCAACGCGCCGCGTTCCGCGTCCCTCTCCGCCGCCGTGTTGACGCTCCTGATGATCCTGGCGCCCGATATCCCTCACAATGACGGCATGCTCGCGCCGCTGGCGATCGAGCTCCCGGAGGGGACGATCCTCGCCGCCCGGCATCCCGCCGCCACGGGCTTCGGCAACACCCTCACGGGCGCCCACGCCGACGCCCTCTTTCGCGCCTTCCACGGCGCTCGCCCCGACCGCGTGACTGCCGGCTGGAACCGGATGCTCGCGGCCGTCCTCTCGGGACCGGACCCGCGGCGGGGCGGCGAGCCCTACGTGGACATCCTCTTCAACGCGCTCAAAGGCGGCGGCGGGGCCCTGCTCGGCGCCGACGGCTACGACCACATCGGCCTCATCAACTGCGCCGGGGGCGTGCTCGCGCAGGACCCGGAGATGTTCGAGGCCCAGACGCCGAACCTCCTCCTCCGCCACGAATACGCCCAGGGGACGCCCGGCAAGGGTCGCTGGCGGGGCGGCTGGGGCGTCGTGACCCGCATCCGTTTCGGGGGCCCCCGCACCCGGGTCGTTGTCTTCGGGGACGGGCTGACGGACGAGACGCGGGCCTTCGGCCTCGCCGGCGGCGGACGCGGCGCCCGAAACCGGCTGCTGCTCGACCTGCCCGACGGACGGAGGATTCGGCCCAAGAGCCTCGACATCGTGGAGGGACTGCCCGAGGGGACCCTCCTCACCCAGGTCTCGGGTGGCGGCGGGGGCTACGGCGACCCCGGAAAGGAGTGAAGGTGGAGCGCCCGAAGCTCGAACACGTGGGGATCGTCGTCGAGGACCTGGCGCGCACCGGCGAGGCGTTCGCCGCCCTCCTCGGCGTGGAGCCGGAGGGCGCCG
>JACRCS010000790.1 GCA_016218905.1 Deltaproteobacteria bacterium | reverse complement strand
CGCTTCCTGATCCGCCGCTTCGCGCGCCTCTTCGGGTGGGCCGGCGGCGCCGCGCTCGCCGACACCGTGTGCCGGAACGTCAAGGGCGTTCTGGTTCTCGCCGCTGCCGCCGCGGTGATCAGCCTGGCCGTGGGCGACGGCCTGCTCATCCACCGCGGCGTGGATCTGGTTGATCACGGGAGGGAGTGGCTCGCGCGGATCCCGTCCGGTTTCTGGCTCGAGCTGGCGCTCGCGATTGGGAAGGTGGTCGGCGCGGTCGCGGCGGTCACCCTGCTCCTTCGCATCCTCCGCCGCTGGCTCCTGCGGGGCGAGCAGGCCGCCAGGGCCTTCGAGCAGATCCAGGCAAACGACGAGGCCGTCCACGCCTTCTTCCAATCCCTGGAGCATATTCTTACGAACAGTGCGTGGCTGCTCGTGCTCGCGTTCTCCGCGCGGTCGCTCCGGCTGCCGGCCGCGGTCCCCGGGACGCTCGACCTCCTTCTGAAGATCTACCTCATCGCCATGGTCGGGCTCGTCGTGGTCAAGGCGAGCGACGCGATCGTGGACAGCCTGGACGCCCTCAGCCGCAAGTATTCGAGCCCCGACAACCTCCTGCGCTTCTATGATCGGCTGCGCGTGGTGATCCCGCTGCTGAAGCGCTGCCTCGAGTACATCGTGTACGTGTGGGCTGCAACCCTGGTCGTGATGCAGGTGGAGTTCATCGCGTCGCTCGCGGAACACGGGCCGCGCGTCGTGCGGATCATCGGGATCGTCGTCCTCGCGCGCGTCGTGATCGAGGTGGCGAACCTCGGCGTCGACGAGCTGCTCCTGAAGAAACCGGACCTCACCGCCGAGGCCCACAAACGCCGGATGACCTTCGTGCCGCTCCTGCGGAGCTTCCTCAAGTACACCATCTACTTCGGGGCCGCTGTCGCGATCCTCAAGGAGCTGGGCATCAACCCGACTCCGATCCTCGCCGGGGTCGGGATCGCGGGTCTCGCGGTGGGCCTCGGCGCCCAGGCCCTGATCAACGACCTCGTCAGCGGGTTCTTCATCCTCTTCGAGAACCACTTCCTCGTCGGGGACTACGTGGAGATCGGAACCTCCTACGGAACCGTGGAGGCCATCGACATTCGGACGACCCGCATCCGCAGCCCGAACGGCCAGCTCCACATCCTCCGGAACGGGCAGATCGGCGAAGTGGTCAACTTCTCCAAGGAGTACACCCACGCTGTGGTCGAGGTGGGGGTCGCGTACGAGTCGGACCTCGGGAAGGTCTACCGGGTGCTCGAAGAGGTGGGAGCTTCGTTGGCCCGGGAAGACCCCGACGTCCTCGCGGCCACGAACGTCCAGGGGCTCCAACGCTTCGGCGAATCCGAGCTGCTCATCCGGACGGTCACGCGCGTCAAGCCCGGCAAGCACATGGAGATTGCGCGCAAGCTCCGCCGCAAGGTCAAGGAGGCGTTCGACCGGGAAGGGGTGGAGATCCCTTACGCGCGGCGGGTGCTCATCGTCAAGGATGAGCAGGCCATGAAGCGTCTCGCCGACGCGGTGGAGCGGGGCGACGGGACGGGCTGACAGTACTGCGGGCGACGAGGGTGGCGCCCCATGGGGCGCAGGGCGTTCGTGCACTCACCCCCGGAGGTTCCACCGCCACGCAACCGGGGCAGCTCCAATCTGCCCGGCACAGGAGAAGCCGTTGATGGCTCTCGGTTCCCGCAACAGCCCTCAGAAGGAGAGATTCGAGGACAGGCGGGTGCGCGACGCTGGCGTCAGTGGCCGGCCGGGTTTCGGGTCAAGCCCACGCGAAGACGCGAGCGGTCGGCGCTCGCCCCTTGGTACCACGCGTGCAGGACTTGACGCGGATCTCCTTGGCATCCTCGGTTACCTGCAATTGCCGCCGGCCGTCCGCCAGAGCCTTGCTGAAGTCCTGCAGGCGGAAGATCTTCTCCTTCTCCCCAGGAGGCGTCACCCACAGCTGCAAACCGAGCTGTGTCGGCGGCCCTTGCATGTAGCTCAAGTGGAATTCATGCTCTCCCACTATCAACCCAGCCCTGCCTTTCTTGCCAGCCCAGGCGTGCAAACCGTCAAGATCGATGATCGCTTTATCGTCGAGATAGAGCTTGGAGCCATCATCGGAGAACATGCGAAAGGCATAGGTGCCCTCCTTGGGAACGTAAATTGTCCCTCGGTAGTCGATCGCGAACCAAGCGAATCGATCCGTTGCGCCGGGGAAGCCCGCAGTGGAATTCCTTAGTGGGACGTCCCAGGTCGCGCTGTATATCGAGCCTTCACTCTTCATCTTGCTGAAGTCCGGGAACTTCCTCACCGTCGGCTTCGGAACTCCAAGGTGATGGATGCCTCTCTCGCGGTGAAGGTCCACGTGGTCCACGTCTTCGTAACCCATCCCATGCAGGCCGCCCTCTTGCCAGTGATGTCAAAGGCTCCAGCGGCTGTCGCGGTGAGGGTCCCGGCCTGCCATCGCATCGTCGAACCCTGCGCACGACTGCCTCACCTGGGCCGCTTACCGTTCCAGGTCCTCCGCGAGAGCCTTATCGGTCTTTGACGCCATGGTTCACCTCCTGATCGCGGAGTCGTGTCGTGCGAGCCCAACCTAAGGGACTGTCACAAAACAACTGACTCACTCGGCGGGAGAGAGGGGGCGATGGTGTAGTTCCACTCCCCGTGAAAGGAGTCTGGCTGAAGCTTCACAGCGGCCAGCGCTTCGTCCGGCACCTTAACACCCTTTTCGTAGGTG
>JACRCS010000782.1 GCA_016218905.1 Deltaproteobacteria bacterium | reverse complement strand
GGCTTCCAGTCGGCGCTCATGGCTCCGACGACGATCCTCGCGGAGCAGCACGCCGAAACGGTCTTCCGGCTCCTCTCCGGAACTCGGATCAAGCCGGCCCTCCTGACCGCGCGTGTGACGGGCCGGCCCCGGGCAGCGCTCCTGGCCGCGCTCGAGGAAGGGGAGATCGGCCTCCTCATCGGGACGCATGCGCTCCTCGAGAAGCCCGTGGCGTTTCGCCGGCTCGGCCTCGTCGTCGTCGACGAGCAGCACCGGTTCGGAGTCGCGCAGCGGGCGGCGCTCCCGGCCCGCGCCGCCTCCTCCGGCCTGTACCCCCACGTCCTCGTCCTCTCGGCGACGCCGATTCCGCGCTCGCTCGCGCTGGCGCTCCACGGCGACCTCGACGTCTCGACGCTCGCCGAGAAGCCGCCGGGGAGGACCCCCATCGTCACCAGGGTGACGGACGAAGGGGGACGCGAAGAGGCGTATCGGGCGCTCGCCCGTGAGCTGGAATCAGGCGGAAGGGCCTACGTCGTCGTTCCCCTCGTCGAGGACTCGGAGACGATCGACGCCCGAGCCGTCGCTTCCTGGACCGAAGAGGTCGCCCGGCGTCTCCCGGGGCGTCGCGTCGGCGCGATCCACGGAAAGATGAGGGCGGAGGCGCGAGAGAAAGCGATGCGGCAGTTCGCGGCGGGCGACCTCGACGTCCTCGTCGCGACGACCGTCGTCGAGGTCGGGATCGACATCCCCGAGGCCTCGTTTCTCCTGGTGGAAAACTCCGAACGGTTCGGTCTCGCCCAGCTCCACCAGCTGCGGGGGCGGATTGGGAGGGGGGCGCGGCCGTCGACCTGCGTACTCCTCTCGGGCGAGGGGGCTTCGGCCGGAGCGCTCGCGCGGCTCGCCGTCCTCGCCCGCACCGAGGACGGATTCGCGATCGCGGAGGAGGACCTGCGGCTGCGGGGCCCGGGCGAGGCGCTCGGCACGCGCCAGAGCGGGCTCCCGGAGTTTCGCATCGCCGATCCGTTCGCCGACGGGGACCTCCTCGCAAAGGCGCGCGAGATCGCGCTGGGTTTCGCGGAATCCGGAAAGGCGTCCCTCTTCGAAGAGACGATCTTCCTGAGGTCCGCTCGTCGCTGAATGACGCGTTGTGGCATCCTCGGCGCGTGGATCTCTCCCTCGAGACCGACGGCGCGATCGCGGCGCTCCGGGTGCGCGGCGAGGTGACGTTGACGGAGGCGTCGACGATCACCGAATACCTGCGCGTGGCGCGAGAGAACGGCGCGCTCCGGTGCGTCGTCGACCTCTCCTCCTGCATCTCTCTTCCCACGACGATCGTCGCTGTGCTGATGCGGGAGCAGGGGCGCTTCGCCGTCGCGGGAGGGTCCCTGACCCTGTCCGGTGTCGGAGACCAGAACCCCTTTCTCGCCCAGAGCGTCGCGTCCGGACGCTTCAGTCACTACCGGTCGGCGGAAGAGGGAATAGCGGCCGAACGCCGCGCGATCGGAGCGGCAATTGACGCCCCCGGGGGCGGCACGTAGGATCGGGCGTTTTCGGACGACCCTGCCGTGCCCGACGCACCCATCTCCCCAGAAAAGGTCCTCGAGATCGTCATCCAGGTGGTTGTCCTCCTGTTTGCGGTCTCTGTGCACGAGTCGGCGCACGGCTGGATGGCCCTGCGCTGCGGGGACACGACGGCGCGCGACCTGGGACGGATCACGCTGAACCCGGTGAAGCACCTCGACCCGTTCGGGAGTCTCCTCGTGCCGGCGCTCCTCGCCTTCTCGGGCGCTCCGATCTTCGGCTGGGCCAAGCCGGTGCCCGTGTCCCTCCGGGGAGTGCGGAACCCGCGTCGGGCGAACCTCCTCGTGGCGGCGGCGGGCCCTGTCTCGAATTTCGCCGTCGCCCTCCTCGGCGGAGCGGCGTTCTTCGTCCTCCAGGCGCTCGCCCCGGCGGGTCCCCAGCTCCGTTCGTCCCTCTTCTACCCGCTTCTCCTCGTGGCTCTCTACACGGTCGCCGTGAACGTCTCCCTCGGTCTCTTCAATCTCATCCCCATCCCGCCTCTCGACGGTTTCGGCGTCGTGGAGAGCTTCG
The DNA here is from genome assembly GCA_016218905.1 of Deltaproteobacteria bacterium. The sequence continues at coordinate 2,584 of JACRCS010000782.1, read as the reverse complement.
CCCCCGCCCGCTGGATTCGCGGCGTCATGTGGGTGCGCCGGTATGGGTTCATCCTCCTCGTCGTGGCGATCTTCACCGGAGGCCTCGCGGCCGTCCTGGGACCGCCGCAGAGGTTTCTGTTCCAGCTTCTTCTCGGAGGTCCCCCGTGAGCGAACCGGATAAGAAGATCGTCCTTTCGGGCCTGCGCCCGACGGGCCGCGTCCACCTCGGCAACTACTGGGGCGCGGTGAAGAACTGGGTCGACCTGCAGGATCAGTACGACTGCCGGTACTTCGTGGCCGACCTGCACGCGCTGACGACCGACTACGCCGACACGTCGGCGATCCGCGAGTCGACGATCGAGGCGGTGACGGACTGGCTCTCGGTGGGTCTCGACCCCGAGAAGGCCGTGGTTTTCGTCCAGTCCCAGGGCCCGCAGACGGCGGAGCTGGCGCTCATCTTCGGGATGATCACGCCGCTCGGGTGGCTCGAGCGGGTGCCGACCTACAAGGAGCAGCTCCAGGAGCTACGGGAAAAGGAGCTCGGGACGTTCGGGTTCCTCGGCTACCCGGTGCTCATGACGGCCGACATCGCCCTGTACCGCGGGCACTACGTCCCGGTCGGGAAGGACCAGGAAAGCCACCTCGAGATCTGCCGTGAGATCGTCCGTCGCTTCAACGGGATGTACGGCGAGGTCTTCCCCGAGCCGCAGGCGCTCTTCACGGCGACACCGAAAGTGCCCGGTCTCGATGGCCGGAAGATGTCGAAGAGCTACGGCAACACGATCGCCCTCTCCGACTCGGCCGACGACGTGAAGACGAAGGTCATGTCGATGGTCACCGACCCGAAGCGCGCGCGACGCGCCGATCCCGGTGACCCCGCGACCTGCAACCTCTTCCCGTTCCACCTCCTCTACTCGCCGAAGGAGGAGATCGCCCAGGTGGACGCCGAGTGCCGGACAGCGACACGCGGCTGCGTCGACTGCAAGAAGCATCTCATCCGCAACATGAACACGGCGCTCGAGCCCGTCCGCGCGAAGCGAGCCGAGATCACCGCGAAGCCGGGATACGTCCGCGAGGTCCTCCAGGCGGGCGGTGCGAGGGCGCGGGCCCTCGCCTCCTCCACGATGCAGGACGTCGCCGACGCCATGAAGCTCCTCTGATGACGTCCCCGCGTTCCGAGCACGAGGATCGTCGGAAGCCGCGCGCCGCGGCCTCCTCCTGAGGGCCGCGTGGCCGAAGGCATCCGGATCCCGATCCCGCCCGGAGCGGAGCTCGTCCAGCCCTACCCGGTTCACGTGCCGCAGTTCGACGGTCCGCTCGACCTGCTCCTGCACCTGATCCGCAAGGAGGAGATCGACCTCCGCGACATTCCCGTCGCCGACATTTGCCGCCAGTACCACGACTACCTCGTCCTCATGGTAGAGCTCGACCTCGAGGTGGCGGGGGAGTTCCTCTACGTGGAGGCGCTCCTCGTCCAGATCAAGAGCCAGCTCGTCCTGCCGCGGACTCCGGCTCCGGACGGTGGCGAAGCCCCCGACCCGCGCGAGGAGCTCATCGCCAGGCTCCTCCAGTATCGGAGATTCAAAGGCGTGGCGGAGACTCTCCACGTCTACGAGGTCGAGCGGATCGGCATGTACCCGCGTCCGTCCTACCGGCCCGAGTCGGAGCCGGAGGAAGAGGAGACCGACCTCTCCGAGGTCTCCCTCTTCGACCTTCTGACGCTTTTCAAGGGCGCGGTCGACCGCTTCCGGGCTCTCAATCCGCCGGCGATGTCGATCACCCAACAGCGATTCTCGATCCGCGAGAAGATGCAGGACATGGCCGGGCGCATCCGCGAGTCGGGACGCGTGGCGCTGTCGGAGGTCTTCGGCACGCTGTCGGGCCGGGCCGAGGCGATCGCGGTCTTCCTCGCCGTCCTCGAGCTCCTCCGGCTGCTGCTGGTCCGGGCTCTCCAGACAGAGGAATTCGGAGAGATCTACCTCGAGCCGACGGGCGAAAACCTGACGCTCGAAGGATACGAAGAGGAATACCGCTGAAGCGATGACGAAGAAACGAGACGACACCCGCACGGGGGACTCGAAGGAGGGTCCGGAGACGACGCCCGGCGAGATGGGACCGGAGACAGTTTCGGAACCGCCGGAGCGGGAACCGGCTTTGGAGGACTCAGCGGAGGGTTCCGCATCGGAAGCGAGCGGCCCTGCTGCCGAAGTGCTCGATGCGCTTCCGGAACCTTCCGCAACAGGCCAGAGAGACACCCTCGAGGAGGCCCTCCCGCTCGTGGAGGCGCTCTTGTTCGCCGCGTCCAAGCCGATCCCACTGGACAAGCTCGCCGAGGCAGCGGAGCTGCCGGAGGCGGTCGTCGCGGAGGCGATCGACGCGCTGGAGGTCGCCTGCGCCGCAGCCCGTCGCGGCGTGCGTCTCGACCGCGTCGCGGGGGGCGTGCGCCTCGTCACGCGTCCCGAGCACGACTACCCCGTCCGCCGCCTCTTGGGACTCGACGGGAAGACGAAGCTCTCCATGGCCGCCCTGGAGACGCTCGCGATCGTTGCGTACAGGCAGCCCGTCACGAGGCCCGAGGTGGACGACCTGAGGGGCGTGGACTC
>JACRCS010000781.1 GCA_016218905.1 Deltaproteobacteria bacterium | reverse complement strand
CGCGAGGTCGATGACGGCGTCGAACGGCCCCCGAGACGCCCAGCGCTCCGTGAGCGCGGGCAGGTCCGTGATGTCGCAGAAGAGAAACGAGAACCGCTCGTGCCCTCGGAACTGCTCGAGGCGCCACTCCTTTAGCCGGACGTCGTAGGCGTCGTTCATGTTGTCGAGGCCCTGGACCGAGTGCCCCGCGTCCAGGAGGGAGCGAGCGACCGTCGCTCCGATGAACCCCGCTACGCCCGTCACCAGTATCTTCAAACTCGCTCTCCCCTCGTGAAGGCTTGGCAGTTCTCCGCCACCGCGTCATTTCCTGGTGCTTTTGCCCGCCGCCGCCCGACCATACGCTCAAGGTACGGTCCTTCGGCTACACGTGATAGCGCTCCGGATCCACCGGCGTCGGCTGCATCGCCAACCATGCGGCCGTGCGCTTCAGTCCCTCCTCCAGGCCAACCGTCGGCTCCCACCCGAGGACCCGCCTCGCCTTCGCAGGATCTGACAGCAACACCATGACTTCGCTTCTATCAGGGCGCAGTCGCGCGGAGTCCTGAGCGACACTTGCCTTCACGCCCAGAACTCGACATGCCGCTTCGAAGAGCTCCCCGATCGATACGGCGTTCCCGGTGCCGAGCTGAAAGACGTCCCCTTCGATTCCCTCGACCTCGCCCGCCCGCAGGAAGCCCTCGACGGTGTCCGAGACATACGTGAGGTCCCGCCTGGTGTCCAGCCTCCCCAGCTGCACAGTTCCGCGGCCGGCGAGGAGCTGCGCGAGCATTGTCGGGAGCACGGCTCTCAGCGACTGCCTGGGGCCATACGTGTTGAAGGGCCGCAGGGTCACGACCGGCACCCCGAACGAGCAGTGATACGCCTCGCAAAGCTTGTCCGCCGCGATTTTCGAGGCGCTGTAGGGCGACTGACCCTGCAATGGATGAGTCTCGCGGATCGGCAGCTCGGCCGGGGTTCCATAGACCTCGCTCGTGGAGGTCTGCACCATTCGCCGGCCACCCCAACGACGGACACCCTCGAGAACGTTCAGAGTTCCCTTCACGTTCGTATCTATGAACGACTCGGGCGCCCGATAGGAATAGGGAATTGCGATGAGCGCGGCGAGATGGAAGACCACGTCCATTCCGCGGCAGGCTTCCCCCACAAGGCCGGCATCGCGGACGTCGCCCATGCGGATCTCCGGAGCTCCCTGAGAACTCCAGTCGACACCGTCCAGCCAGCCCGTGGAGCCCGTGGAGTTGTAGAAGCAGAAGGCCCGGACTCTCGCTCCCTCTACCACGAGTCGCTGAACCAGGTGGCTTCCGATGAAACCGTCGGCACCCGTGACCAGCACCGGCCGGTCTTGCCAGAACTCCGTCACGATTCCTCCCCTCGGGCTCGCTGCAGCGTGGCACGATTTCCCACATCCAACCACTCGTCCTCGAGTCCGTAGGCTGCCACCCTCTCTCCCCGCGCCAGGCACTCCTCGAGGAGCGCCGGCATCGGGTATTCGACTCCCGAAGGCACCCGGGAAATCAGCCCCGGCGAAAGCACGTAGATCCCCGCGTTGATCTTGAAGGCATGAGTTGGCTTCTCCCGCAGTCGGACGACGTGGCCGCCGTCAAGATCGACAACGCCGAAGGGTATGCTCTGCCGGTACTCTCGTACCGCAACCGTGGCGGTTGCTGCATGAGTCTCGTGCCACGCGAGCAGCGCGCCCACATCGAACTGCGTCAGAAGGTCACCATTGAGCGCGAGGACCGGATGGTCCGGGCTCTTCGGGAGGAGCGTGAGTGCCCCGCCGGTGCCCAGGGGGCGATCCTCCCGCAGGTACTCGATCTCGCATCCGAAGGCGGCGCCGTCTCTGAAGTGCTGCTCGATGACCTCGGCCATGTAATTGACCGCGAGGAAGACCCGCCGAATGCCGGAGCCGACGAGGTGGAGCACGATCCTCTCCAGGATCGGCCTTCCCGCCACCGGCACCATCGGCTTTGGCAGGCTGTCGGTCAGCGGCCGGAGCCGTTCCCCCCGCCCTCCCGCCATCACGATCGCCCAGTTCGGCCGGGGGGTGGCGCCAAGTATTTCCCGCAGGAGGTGCAGGCCGACGAGCCTCCCGTCCTCGTCGACGATCGGCACCTGTCCAAGAGTCCGCGCCCGCATCAGGTCCAGTACCTCTGTCCTCGGCGCGCTTCTCCCGACGGCCGTAAACCGTCGATTCATGACCGGATTCACGGGGCTGGACAGGCCGCGCCCTCCCAGGAGCGCGCGCCGGATGTCCCCGTCGGTAACCGTCCCGAGGAGGCGCCCTTCCTCATCGACGACCAGGGCGATCTCACAAGCGCCACCGTCGATCGCCTCCATCGTCTCGAGAAGGCTTGCCCCGGCCTTCACCGTTGGCACCGCCACCGCCGTCAGTTCCCCTTCTTCGGGAGGGTTCGCGCAGGAACACCCGCGACAATCGTGTCAGGCTCCACATCCCGCACGACGACGGCTCCCGCGCCGACAAGCGCACGAGCGCCGATCGTCAACCCCTGACGGACCACGGAGCCCGCCCCAAGGAACGCCCTCTCGCCGACGGTGACCCCGCCGCAGAGAGTGGCGTTGGTGGCGACGTGCGCGTGGGCCCCGACCACGCAATCGTGCTCGATGATGGCGCCCGTGTTGATAATCGCATTCGTGCCCACCAAGGCGCCAGGATTCACCACCGCGCCTGTGAACACCTGGGCCCCATCCTCGAGCCTCGCGAAGGGGGACACGCTCGCGCCCGGATGCACCACGAGCATCGGGAGGCCGTCCTTCGCTATCGCGAACTCGTAGACCCTCTTTCTCAGCGAGAGGTCCTCGATTCCGCCAACACCCACGGCGAAGGGCACGCGATTCCCGGGTCCGAGCAGATTCTCGAACCACTCGTCTCCGCCGAGGACTACTGCGCCAAAGATCTCGTTTCCGAGGCGCGATGGGTTGGGGTCCAGGACGACCACCTTCCAGAATGGCTGTATCAGCCGAATTGCGGCCACGACCACCCGGCCATGGGCTCCGCCTCCGAGGACGGCGATGTCGCAGGTCTTAGGCATAGTGTCCTCCTTTCGCCTTCGGGGGCCGGGCGTCAAAGGCGCCTTTCCGACTTCGTCAGCCCGTGCACGGGCCGGCCGGTTCGGATGACTCTGGCCGGCACTCCGCCCACGACGCAGTTCCCCGGCACGTCTCTCACAACAACGGCACCGGCTCCGATCGTGACGTCGTCTCCCACGACGACATCGCGGATGAAGGCGTTTGCTCCCACGAGACAGCCGGCTCCGATCCGCCCCTCGCCATTGATCGTCACGTTCGGGTCGACGATCGAATACTTGCCGATGTGAACGGCGTGCCCAAGGACCGCATGGATGTTGATCATCACGAAGTCCTCGATCACGCAGTCGACCGTCATGTCAGCCAGTCGTCCCACGACGACTCCGACGCCCAGAGAATTCGACTTGTGCAGCCGCACAGTCGGGGATATCAGCGTTGGCCAGTGGGAGACCTGAGGGCTGATGCGCTCGACGAGCCGTCGACGCAAGCCAGGGTCGCCCACGCCGAGGACGAACCCTGCTTCAGGGTACTGGTGCGCGTCGGCGTCGGTTCCCAGAACAGAATAGCCGAGCACTGACTTTCCTGTCATCCCGGGGTCGTTGTCGAGGAAGCCCAGGAGACGCCATGACGGCGAGAAATCGTTGATCTCTTCGACCAGCCACGCGATCTCCAGGCCCAGGCCACCCGCTCCGACTATGACGAGATCCCTCATGGATCCTCCATGGGCACGGCCGTGACGGCCGTGCCCCCAGAACTCACGGATAAGTCTCGAAAGGCCTTCTGGAGCCCGGGTTTCCAGGTCGCAAGGATGCCCCGGATCCTGCGCGAGACGCCGGCATCGCCCAGGGAGGTCTCCGGCGCCTTCCACGCGCGGTACTCCGGGCCCAGCGCCTGACGAACGGCCTCGGTCACCGCTGTACCGTCGGCCGGAACGTCGAAAATGGACGAGAGCCGGAGGCGTCCCGCCTGTCGCTCGCCGACATTGACTGTCGGGACGCCCACGGCTGGCGCCTCCGTCATGCCGCTCGAGGAGTTACCGAGCACGACGTCGCAGTGACGCATGACCCCCAGGTAGTAGTCCTCGCCCAGGGAATCCACCGCGACTACGTTCCCGCGTTCGGCTGCGAACGCCAGCAGTCGCCCCCGGATGATCTCGTTGCCGGGATCGGCGTTCGGCAGGGTGACGACCCACGTTGCGTCAACCTGCCTCATCGCCTCCACGACGGCATTGAGAACCTCGAGGTCGGCCGGACCGGCGAGGGTCGTTGGATGCACCGTGACGAGTCCGACGGTGCTCGAGAGGCCGTGCTTCAACCGGCTCTCGATCTGTTCGCGCGTGACGGGTGGCAACGTGAGGGCGTTCTCGACGCCAAGGCTACCGACCACATGCACTGCTGCGGGGTCCTCGCCCATCTGCAAGATCCTTCTTGCGTAGACTTCGTAGGCGACCAGGTGCAGGTGGCTCAGTTTCGTGATGGCATGCCGCAGGGCATTGTCGAACGCGCCAACGGACTCCTCACCCCCGTAGAGGTGGGCGATCGGGACGCGCGCGACCGTCGCAGCGAGGGCGGCGGCAGCCGTCTCGAAACGATCTCCGAGCAGCACGAGAGCTTCCGGCTCGATCTCGGCGAGAGCGGCCCCCACGACACGGGCCGCGTCCGCGCACTGGT
>JACRCS010000785.1 GCA_016218905.1 Deltaproteobacteria bacterium | reverse complement strand
GAGGCGGTCACCCACTATCGGGTCCTCGAGCGGTTGCCGGGCGTCACGCTCCTCGAAGTGCGGCTCGAGAGCGGTTTGAAGAATCAGATCCGGGTGCAGTTTCGTGCCTTCGGCCACCCCCTCGTGGGAGACCGCCACTACGCCCCCGAGGAGGCCTCGGAGGTGTCGCTCAAGCGTCAGGCGCTTCACGCCTGGAAGCTCTCCTTTCTCCATCCCCTGACCCGCCAGGTGCTCGCCTTCGAGGCACGGCCCGCGTCCGATCTGCAACACCTGCTCAACGGCCTCCGGGCCGCGGTCAAGCGAGGCGCCAGGACCGCGGGGCCGCCGAAAGGACGGGCCGAGACCCCTTGACAAGGGCTTCGGCCAGCGGGTACTTTACCTCCCTCTTCTCCACGGGGCGCCATCGCCAAGCGGTAAGGCAGAGGTCTGCAAAACCTCTATCCCCGGTTCAAATCCGGGTGGCGCCTCCATTTGAGCTCTCAGCCATTTCCATAGATACGAAACCCGCCTGATGAAGGCGGGTTTCTCGTTCTGCAGGCATTGACGATTTCAGACAGTCCGCGATTCGAGTCACCGTTTACGGCCGCCGGCCCTCCTCTGCCCCTCCACCCGGCGTCCCCCCTTGCCGGTGCCTCACCCTGTCGTGCCATCAGCCGCTCGCGCAGACCCAATGGCCGCACGTGGGCGGCTCCGAGTCAGTGGGACCGACTCGTTGCGGCCACCTCCGCGTCGGCGACGGCGCGGAAGAGCTCCTCCGATGACGTTGAGCTCTTGCCGATGAAGTGGCGAACGCCGAGGTTCCTCGCCAACTCTCGGTACTCCGGAGAGTCCAGGATCGTGCAGATGATGACCTCGATGCCGGAGTAGCTCGACCGGATCTTCCGAGACAGCTCGAGACCGCCCTCTCCCGGCAGATTGAGGTCCATCAGGACGATGTCGGGACAGAACCGGCGCACCGCCTCCAGGGCACCGGACCCCGTGGGGTACTCCTCGATGTCAAGACTCGGAAACCGCACGCGTAGAATCTCGGCGAGGGTGCTGCGAAAAAACTCGTTGTCTTCCACGATGAGCAGTCTCGTCATGGTCGCCCCTTCCCACATCCCCCGGCACCCTCGTGCCCCGGGCTGGAAGAGTACGGGGCCAGAGCGGAGCCGCCCATGGGCAAATCACCCCAAATGATCTGGAGTTCGACCCCATTTTCCGACGCCCGGGGCCCCGCTTGCCGGAGCGCGGCGCGTTTGGGTTGCGCGGTCGCGCGCCAGCATTATTTTACTGCCGGAAGACGGGACGAGGGATGGAGAGGATGGGGAAATACCGGGTTGTCATCGCAGAGGACCACGCCATCGTGCGAGATGCGCTCCGGGTCTTGCTGAGCGCGGAGCGGGAGTTCGAGGTCGTAGCCGACGCCTCGGACGGGCGCGACGCGATCCGCTGTGCCCTGGAGCACGCGCCCGATCTCGTCTTGGTGGACCTCAGCATGCCCCGCATGGGCGGGGTCGACGCGATCAAGGAGATCAAGAGGTGCTGCCGGGGCACCAAGGTGTTGGTGCTGACGGCTCACCGGGATGAGGAGCACGTCTTCGCGAGCCTTCAGGCGGGGGCGGATGGCTACGTCCTGAAGGAAGCCACCGCGGCCGAGCTGTTGCTCGCCGCAAGAGGCGTTCTCGCCGGCAAAACCTGCCTCAGCCCGGAGATCTCCAGGCAGGTGGTCGACGGGTACCTGGAGGCCCGGGCCGGCGGCGTCCCTCCGACAGCGTGGGACACCCTCACTGACCGGGAGAAGCAGATCCTGAAGATGATTGCCGAGGGGCACAAGAACATGGCGATCGCCGAGTACCACTGCATCAGCGAGAAGACCGTGGAGAGGCACCGCGCGAACCTGATGGCCAAGCTCGACCTTCACAGCGCCTCGGCCCTGACCACCTATGCTATGGAGAAGGGTCTCGTGTCTCGGTAGCTCCGGGCCCTCCCGCCTTGGGCCAGGCGGCGCGCACGGCGGTTCCCTTGCCCGGAATCGAGTCGATCCAGAAGGACCCTCCCGAATAGAGCGTCCGCTCCCGCATGCTGTCCAATCCGAACCCTCGCTCCGAGCTCTGGAGCGCGAGAGCGTCGTCCACGTTGAACCCCACACCGTCGTCTTCCACGTCTAGATGGATCCTCCCGTTGCGGCCCGCGAGGGTGACCCGCACGCGCTGGGCACGGCTGTGCTTGGCCGCATTGTTCAGCGCCTCCTGACACACCCGGAAGATCACGATCTTCAGGAAGTCCGGCACGTCCGCTTCCTCGAGAGCGATCTCTCGCTCGAGCTTCACCCCAGGGTAGGTCGCCTCGAACTGTCGACAGTGCCAGGAAAGGGCGGCGACGACACCGAGATCGTCGAGCATGCCCGGCCGCAGCCCCGCCCCGATGCTGGCCACTTCGCCCCCGGCCTCCTTCAGCTTGAGGATCGCGAGCTTCAAGGCCTCCGGGAGGGCCGCGCCGTCCCCGCCCCACTGCTGCGCACAGGCGCTCTCGACGAGGAACTTCACGGCGGTAAGGGTCTGGCCGAGTCCGTCGTGGAGCTCCCGGGCAAGCCGGGCCCGTTCCTGCTCCTGGGCGGTCAGCAACCGGGCGGACAACTGCTGTAGATACCGCTTCCACTGGTTGAGCTGCTCTTGGGTGCGCTTGAGCTCGGTGACATCCGAAACCACGGCGAAGCTCCCCTGGAACGACCCGTCAGGGCCCCGGAGAACCCTCGGAGCCACCAGCGTGTGAAGCAGTTCCCCGCCGTTTCCATGAAAGCTCAATTCGTAGGACGACTCTTCGCCCCTCCGGCGCCTCTCCAGCTGATCACGCATGATCCGCCGGCCAGCTTCATCCAACAACTCCTCGACGCGCTTCCCGATCAGCCCTTCGCTTCGGCCCCCAAACATCTGCGAGAACCTCTCGTTGACGAAGGAGATCGTTCCACCTTCGTCCACGACAACGAGGCCGTCGTTCATCGTCTCCACGAGCAGGCGATACCACCTCTCTTGCTCCGAGAGGACCTGCTCGGCCTTTCGCACGATGGCGACGCTCCGGGTCATCGGGCGATGAAAGAGCCAGTATCCGGCGGGGATCACGACCAGAACCAGACCCGTCGCATCCACGAACGCCTCCTCCAGCGCGGACAACGGCTGAAGGAAGCGACGCAGTGCCACCATGATGAGTGCCTCACACAGGAAGACCCCTAACCCGATGAACCCAAGAAACCGAGCGCTATACTCTTGTAAGGACTGTAGCGCGCTCGCGCCTTTCCCCGCCCCCTTCCCCCGCGCTTCCTCGCTGATCGAGCCCATGCCCTTTGTCCCTCTCGCCACGCGTTGGCCCCCCGCCGGCTCCTTGCCTGGCGTTCCTGCCGGGAGCCGTCGGTTCAGGCCTGACCGCGACTGCCGTCTCTTCGCCGTCAGGTCTCTGCAGGGTACGGATCCGCCAACGCGCTGGCAAGCGAGGTTCGCGACCCCTCTCCACAGTCCTCCGCCGCGCCGGACGCAACAGCCAAACCTCCACAGCCTTCACGCTCGGCCCCCGAAAATTTGGTCGGGCTCGCCCCAATATACGGTCATGTACTCAGCGATTTGGGGTCTTGTCCCCATTGCCGTCGATACGGCACAGAGTCACTCTTCCTGAGACTAGAGCGGTAGTGTTTTGCCGCCGCGGGAGGCCTCGAGAGTAGCAACGGGGCGGTGGAACGGGGCGACGGGGGGAAAGGAGGAAACGGGAGTGAAGAGGGAGGACCCGCGGAAGGGACTCGAAACGCTGAGCCACACGAGCGACAGGAGAGGAGGCACGGGATGAAACCACAAGGAGGGGTGCTGCGAACCGCGGCCCTGAGCGTGGGCGGCGCGGTCGCTCTGGCGTTCACGGGTCTGTTGACCCTGCCCTGGCCGGCACTGGCTGGCGTTGTCAACGCCGACGTCGTCGCCATCGACCAGGTGCTCTGGTACAACCGCCTGGGGGCGGTGACACCGGTGGGCATGATCTACGCCCTCAAGTCCGACGTGGTTGCGGTGACGGGCGCGACGCCCGGGCCGGGCAACGCGATGTTGCGCGAGGACAAGCGACCGCGGCCCATCGTGCTGCGGGTAAACGAGGGCGACACCCTCCACATCACCTTCACGAACTGGCTGAATCCGACGGCGCTCGTGGCACCGGCGCCCGGGGGCGACCCGCTGGTGGAGGTGGAGCAGCCAGCTACCCGGCAGGCAGGCATCACCGTGTTTGGCATGCAGATGGTGGGCAGCATCGCTTCTGATGGCTCCAACGTGGGCAGAAACGCCTCGAGCCTCGCGGCTCCGGGCGAGACCCGTACGTACTCGCTCTACGCGGAGAAGGAGGGGGCCTACCTCCTCAACAGTACGGCCGCCAATACCGGCGGCGAGGGGCAGATGGGCACGCTCGCCTTCGGCCTCTTCGGCACGGTCAATGTGGAGCCCGCGGGCTCCACGTGGTACCGGAGCCAGCTCACGCGCCAGGAGATGGACTGGGCCACCACGGGCTCCACACCTGCAGGCCAGCCGCTCCTGAACTACGAGGCGGTCTACCCGGACGGCCACCCGTTCGCGGGACGGCCGATCCTGCGCATGCTCGACCGCGGGAACCTCGTCCACTCCGATATCCATGCGATCATCACCGGGTTCGCGCCAAACCACTACCCCCCGAACCCGGCCTACCCGAACCGGAACGAGCCCTTCCGGGAGTTCACGGTCGTCTTCCACGACGAGATCGCGGCCGTCCAGGCGTTCCCGGCCTTCTACGACCAGGTCGCCTCCCCCCTCGGATTCATGCTCGGAAGCGTGAAGGACGGCTTCGCCATCAACTACGCCACCGGCGGCATCGGCACCGAGATTCTGGCGAACCGCCTGGGCGTGGGCCCGATGTTCGACTGCGTGGACTGCAAGGCGGAGGAGTTCTTCCTCACGTCCTGGGTCGTGGGCGACCCGGGCATGGTGGTGGACGTGCCGGCCAACGCGGGCCTCGAGAGACTGGCCCCGGGGCAGGTGCCGGACGACGCCGACGTGGGCCCCAAGGCAACGGTCGCCTTCTACCCCGACGACCCGTCCAACGTGAACCACAGCTACATGAACGACCACGTGAAGATCCGAAACGTCCACGCGGGGCGCGAGCACCACATCTTCCACCTGCACACCCACCAGTGGCTCTTCACGCCCGACGACGACAACTCGAACTACATCGACTTCCAGGGCATCGGCCCGGGCAGCTCCTACACCTATGAGATCGCCTACGAAGGCAGCGGCAACCGGAACAAGACCCCCGGCGACGCCATCTACCACTGCCACTTCTACCCGCACTTCGCCCAGGGCATGTGGGCCCACTGGCGCGTGCACGACGTGTTCGAGAACGGCACGCAGATCGACCCGGCCACGGGCAAGCCCGTGCCCGGCGCCCGGGCGCTCCCCGACGCCGAGATCCTCGCGGGCACGCCGATCCCGGCCCTGGTCCCGATCCCCGACCTTCCCATGGCCCCGATGCCGGGAGCCGTGCACATCGACAACACAACCGGGCAGATCGTCTTCGACGAGCCGAACGTGAACCCCGGCTTCCCGTTCTTCATCGCGGGCAAAGCCGGCCACCGGCCGCCGACGCCTCCGCTCGACATCGCGGCGGGCCCCGCCGGGCTCCTGGACGGCGGCCTCGAGCGCCACATCATCACGGGCGGGACCGCCCTGTCGGAGGTCACCCCGCTGAGACTCAACAAGGTTCTGGAGACGGCCACGGTCGAACTGGTCCCAGAGGAAGGCACGGCCGTGGAGAAGACGGCCATGGCCTACCACGCCGAGCAGTGGCACCCCACCTACACCACCGACGGCAGGCAAGCGTCCTTCGAGCTCAACGGCCTGCCGCCCCAGCGGGGGGCGCCCTACGCGGACCCCTGCCGGGCCGACGCCGGAGGCCCGACCGGGAACTACCGGACGTACCGTCCGGTGGTCATCGAGCTCGACACGGTGTTCAACAAGGCGGGCTGGCACTTCGGCCAGCAGCGCATCGAGGTGCTGGAGCAGGACGTGGCGGCCACGCTCGCCAAGACCCGCCCGCCCGAGCCCCTGGTCATGCGCGCGAACACCGGCGACTGCATGGAGGTGTTCCACACGAACCTCGTGCCGAGCGTCTACCAGCAGGACGCCTTTCAGGTCAAGATGCCCACCGACGTCATCGGGCAGCACATCCACCTGGTAAAGTTCGACGTGACGTCGTCGGACGGGGCGGCCAACGGCTGGAACTACGAGGACGGCACCTTCAGCCCCGACGAGGTGATCGAGCGCATCCACGCCATCCGCGCGCAGAACGTGTGCCCGAACGACGATCCCAACGTCTTCTGCCCCGTGGAGAAGGCCGGGTTCAACGGCGTCCTCGGCGCCCGCACGACCGTCCAGCGGGTCTACGTGGACCCGCTCCTGAACAACGATGGCGTGGACCGGGGCCTCGGAAACGTGTTCACTCACGACCACTACGGGCCCTCGACGCACCAGCAGGCCGGCCTCTACGCCACCGT
>JACRCS010000784.1 GCA_016218905.1 Deltaproteobacteria bacterium | reverse complement strand
CTGTGCTGCGGGGGCGGGGGTGACCTCCAGGCGCTCGAGCCGGAGCTGACCAAAGCCGTTGCGGATCGGCGGATCCGGGAGGCGGCCGAGACGGGGGCCTCGATCGTGGCCACCGCCTGCCAGCAGTGCGCGACGGTTCTCCGGGAGGCGACGCGCCGCAACAAGGTGAGGGTGGAGGTGCTGGATGTGATCCAGCTCGTGCTCCGGGTCTTCGAGTAGAAGGAGTTGGCGCCGTGAGGGTAAGAGAGTGGGAGTTCCCCGACGAGCTCTTCTACGACGAGCACCACCAGTGGGTGCGCTTCGAAGGCGGAACCGCACGGGTGGGTCTCACGGACTTCGGCCAGGACACGCGCGGGGACATCCTGTATGTCCAGTTGCCTGTGGTCGGCACCTCTGTGCGCGCGGGTAGTTCCGTGGCGTCCATCGAGACCGGCAAGTGGGTGGGCCGCCTCTACACCCCGTGTGACGGGACCGTTGCCGCGGTCAACTCCGCGCTCGAAGGGGAGCCGGGCCGGATGAACGCGGACCCCTACGGAGAGGGGTGGATCTTCGAGATCGAGATGCCGCCCGGCGCCCTTCGACCCACGCTCCTGCAGGGGCAGGAGCTGCGCGCTTGGGTGGAAGGCGAAGCCGCCCGATACGCCGTGGAGGAGGCGGCAACCGAACCTCCCGGACCCTATGGCAACGACGGATAGGCTGTTCCCGCTGAGCCACCGGGCGGGAGCCACCCCGTGGCACGACGGTTACCCTCACGGCGGCGACGGCCGTCGGCTGGCAGTCCGACCGCTCGCAGGGAGCCTCGACGGTTCGAGCAGTCCAGCGACCCTCCTGATAGAAGGCAACACGAGCGTCACCGCGGTGCTCACACCCCCCACGATCTCCCTGGGCTATGAGGAGTTCATGCACCTGCGCAGGGTGAACCTCCTTTGGAACGTCCAGCAATCGGGTCGGGTGCCCCGTCAGAGAGCGAACAGCGAGGGGCCCTGGAGAATCCCGCGAGAAGGTCAAGGCCCTTCCGGACTCCTCCGCGGGCGGGAGCCGCCGCGTACGATTGACCCCTTTGGATCAGGAGGGCGCTCACCGTGATCGCAAGCGCCGCCCCACGGTTCCGCGCTTTCTCCCTGGCCGCCGCCCTCCTTGGCGGCTGCGCCGGGGTCGGTTTCGAGGCACCCCCTTCTGCGGCCTCGCCGGCTCCCATCCCGGTGCCGGCGCGGTCCGAGCCGGCGGCCGAGGCGGCGCCGGCGAAGGCCGGCGAGCCCGGCGGGGCCCGCAAGTGGACCTACGGCGCCGTCCGGGGTCGGGTGGTCGACGTGAAGAAGGATGGCACTGCCGTCATCCGAGTGTTCGTGGGGCGCAAGGCTGTGGACTTTATCGTACCTCCGGAGAGCCCAAGAGCTGCCCAGCTGGCAGGATTGATCGGCAAGAGCGTGGAGGCCGAGGGCCGCATGGAGTTCGGCGAGGGCGGCGCGCGCTCACTCCTCGTCACCGATGTCACCGAGGTCGAGGGAAGGTGATGCCGTCGGCCAGGTGGCCCTCACAATTCCTCTTACCGTTTCGCCGCCTTCGCTAAAGATCTTGGGGGTACGCGCCGACCAGAAGGAGGTAATCGGCACGATGTCCCCCCGATGGAGCGAGGTGAAGCTATGTGGAAGAAGTCGGACCCCAGTCCGGTGGAGCCAGAGAAGCCGAGCGCGGCAGCACCGCAACCCACGAGACCCGTCGAACTGGGAAAGACGTCTCCTTGCGCCGCCATCGGTCCCACAATCACGATCCAGGGCGAAGTGACCGGCGATGAAGACCTCGTCATCCAGGGGCGAATCGAGGGGAGGGTTGACCTCGGGCAGCACAAGGTGACCGTGGGCCGCAGTGGGTGGGTGAGGGCAGACATCCACGGCGGTGCCGTCGTTGTGGAGGGCGAGGTCGAAGGAAGCCTCACCGCCGGGGAGTTGGTTGTCGTGCGATCGTCGGGGCGCGTCCGCGGCGACATCACGGCGCCCCGCGTGACACTGGAAGACGGCGCCGGCTTCAAGGGAAGCATCGACATGGAGGGCGGCGAGGGGGACCCGTCGTCCCACGCAGCGATGCCCGGTTCCGAACGGTCGGACTTCCCGGACCTGCCGCAGGACCTCGGCGAAGAGGGGGATTTCGTGATCGGACGAATCCTGGCTTAGCGACGCGCCCTTGAGGGGCACGGGTCGCTTCCCTCGAACCCGATGCGCGGACACGCCTGCGCCGCGCTCCAGGGAGGCCCCGTGGCCCCGTGTCGTTTCGCCAGAGCGCGGAGGATGACTCCAGCGCCACCGGGGGTCGAGCCGATCGAGGACCCGGGGTTACGACGATCTCACAGAACAGGAGGGACACGCGTTGAAACCAGTCGCCCGACTGATTTCGTGAACCCCGGAACCAACCGCAACCCTTTCGGCCCCATTCGACCAGAATCCACAGAATTTGCGAAGGCTACGCGTGTGTCGTTGTAGCAGTACTTGTCAACCCTGCGGCACTCGAAGCTACGGCTGGACGGGCCGGGGATCTGCTACCAGGTTGCATTCCTCCAACTCGTCCAAGAGAACACTCCCAACCGCTTGAAATTTCTCGGAGAGCGTTCCGTCAAAGCACGTCTACCCCTCAATGCAGGGCTGCGCCGCTCGCGTCGTCGGGCGTGGCGCCAAGATCCAGCAGGGCGGCCAGCAGCTCGGCG
>JACRCS010000783.1 GCA_016218905.1 Deltaproteobacteria bacterium | reverse complement strand
GAAGAACATCGTCGGATTCCTCTTGGACGCGCAGGGGCTCGACGTGGTCGACCTCGGCGTCGACGTCCCGCCCGAGCGCTTCGTGGAGACGATTCGGGAGACGGGGGCGAAGGTCGTCGCCCTGAGCGGGCTCCTCACCCTCGCCTTCGACTCGATGAAGTCGACCGTGGACGCGATCGCGGCGGCGGGGCTTCGCGACCGGGTGAAGATCATGGTGGGCGGGGCGCCGGTCAACGAGCAGGTCTGCTCCTATGCCGGCGCCGACGACTGGGGACGGGACGCGGTCCACGGGGTGACCCTCGCCAAGCGGTGGCTCGGAGGTGCATGAGATGAGCGTCTCCGACAACGGCTACGAGGCCCGCCGGAAGCGCGTCGAAGACGCCATCGCCCTGCGGAAGCCCGACCGGGTACCCGTCGTTCCGCTGATGACCCACTACTTCGGGACCCGGATAGCCGGCATCTCGAACAGGGAGTCCCAGTACGACGTCGAGAAGCGGTGCGCCGCGCTTCGCGAGGCGACGCTGCGCTACGACTTCGACGGCGCGATGGACCCGCAGGCAGTCTTCCCCGGAAAGATCCTCGAGCTCATGGGCCTGACGCACCTCAAGTGGCCCGGCGGCGTTCTCCGGGACGACGAGCCCTTCCAGTTCAGCGGCGGCGAGACGCTCAAGGCCTCCGAGTACGACGAGTTCCTTGCGGACCCCAACGGCTTCACCGTCCGCAAGCTGTGGCCTCAGATGTCCACGGCCCTCGCGCCGCTCGGCCAGATGCCGCTCCCGCCCCTCTTCTGGGCCTCCGGCGACTACGACCTCATCTACATGCTTCCCGGGATCCTTTCGGCTCCTCCGATGCTCGACCTGCTGAAGCGTCTGGTCGCGGCCGGCGAGGAGCTGCAGCGGTACGGGGCGACCACCGGGAAGCACATGGCTCAGTTGGCGGAGATGGGCTACCCGGCCCTCTTCGGCGGCATCACGCTGACGGCCTTCGACTGGATCGGCGACTTCCTCCGGAACATGCGGGGCGTGCTGATGGACATGCGCCGCAACCCCGAGAAGCTCCTCGCCACGATCGAGCTCCTGACCCCGGCCACCATCCAGAAGGGGATCATCGGCGCGAAGATGGCCGGCTGCGACCGCGTCTTCATTCCCCTCCACTGGGGCTCCGCCGGCTTCATGTCCAACGACCAGTACGAGCGCTTCTACTGGCCGAGCCTAAAGGCCCTCGTCCTCGGCCTACTGGAGGTCGGCATCACCCCCGTCCCGCTCTTTGAGGGCGACTACACCCCACGGCTCGAGTTCCTGAAGGAGCTTCCCAGGGGCAAGGTGGCCGGCCACTTCGACATCGTCGACCGGAAGAAGGCCCGGGAGCTCCTCGGCGACACGATGTGCTTCTGGGGGAACGTCCCGGCCGCGCTCCTCGCGACGGGGACTCCGCAGCAGGTGAGAGACGACGTACGGGAGCTGATCGACCTCTTCGGCGATACCGGCGGACTCATCGTCGACGGGAGCGACGGGATTCCCGACGAGGCGAGGCCCGAGAACGTGGCGGCGATGGTGGAGGCGGTCCGACAGGTCTGACCCGTCCGACCTGTCCGACCCGTCGGACCTGTCGTGGGAGCGGCCTCCAGGCTTCGCCGGGCATAGCCGTCTCCGCCAGTCGGCGACAGGCCGCGAGGTCGGGCGAGAGCCCGACCCTGGGTCTTCGGCCCATTCGCGGGCGAGAGCCCGCTCCCACTGTGAATGCACGACGTGGAGACACCGATGACCGAGGCGACCGTCTATCCCCGCTTCCGTTGGTTCATGCTGCTGGCGCTCGTGGTCATCACGACGGCGCACTCGGTCATCATGATCGGGCCCGCGCCCCTCATGGGGGTGATCGCCAAGGAGTTCGGGATGAGCCTCGGGCGGGCGACGGGCGCCTTCATGGGGCTCTTCAATCTCTTCGCGGCGCTCTCGTGCGTGGCCGGAGGGGTCGTCTGCGACCGCTTCGGTATCACCAAGAGTTTCTTCTGGGGCCTGGTGCTGCTGGCCGTGCCGAGCCTCGCGCTGCCCTTCCTCGGTCACACGTTCGAGGCGGTCCTGGTGATCCGAATCCTCCAGGCGTGCGGTGTCGGGCCGATCCTGGCCGCCGTCTCGCCCGTGGCCGCGCTCTGGTTTCCTCCGCTGGAGCGAGGGATCGTGACGGGGCTGCAGGGGTCGTCCGTCGCGCTGGGCATCGCCATCGGCTTCGTCGCCGGGCCCGCAGCCTTCGCGAGCACCGGCAGCTGGCAGAGCGCCATGGCGTGGCTGACGGTCATCTGCTTCGTCGGTCTGGCGTTTGCGATCGTCCTCTTCCTCGGCCCGAAGGCGCCGGACGTTTCCGCGGCGGCTCGGGCGGGCGCGGCGGTCCCGGAGGGGAACGGGGACTTCAAGCTGGCCTGTCGACAACCGGTCACCTGGGTCGGCGTCTTCGTCGTCTTCTCCCTCTGCTGGGTCCTGAGCGCCTTCAACGACCTGACGCCCGCCTACCTCGCCGTCGAGCCGCCGGTCGGCGTCGGGCACGGACCCATGACGGCCGGCAAGCTGATGATGCTCTTTCAGGTCGCCTTCATCGTGGGGTCGGCGGTCACCGGTTTCGTGATGGAGAGAGTCTTCGGCGGCCGGGCGAGGCCCCCCATCGGCATCGGTTTCTGCCTCTTCGGGCTGTTCGCGCTCTGGAGCATGTCCCGCGGCGTCTCCTCCAATTTGCCCGCCCTTGCGCCGATGCTCGCCGCCGCGGGGTTCTTCCAGGGCTGGGTCGTCCCGAACGCGTTCGCCTTCATTGCCCTGAGCTACCCGGCCCACATCACGGGGAAGCTCGTCGGGATGTGGATGGGGATCGGGCTCTTCGGCGGGACCGCCGGAGTCGTCGCCGGCTCTGTCGCTCTGCACCACACCGGGAGGTACGACGTCTCGATCCTCATCGTGGGCGTCGCCGCCGCCGTGGGGCTCGTTCTCTCGCTCTTCCTCAAACCGCCGGCGGTCTTCTTCG